>JAISQP010000226.1 GCA_031274115.1 Synergistaceae bacterium | reverse complement strand
AGGTTGCCCTTCGCGGGCCCTCCAACGGCCGGGTTGCAGGGCATCAGCGCCATGTTGTCGATGTTGTGGTTCAAAAGCAAGGTGCGGCAACCCATCCGGGCAGCGGCGAGAGCCGCTTCACACCCGGCGTGTCCGCCGCCTATAACGATGATTTCGTAGTCGCTGTTCTGATTCATGAAGAGGATTATACAACATGACGGCTATGAATGTAGAGACCATCAGGTTTTAATTTTTACACTTTAGGCCTCCAGCGATAAATCAACCTTAAGCCCTTTCTGATCTGTTATTTCTTTGTTTTTGCTGTAAAAGTCAGGTTATGACATAACGAAATAGCGGAACGGGAAGGGGATTTTCAGAGTTATGCAAATAAATCGATTCTCGGCTATAATTGAGCAATAATAATTTCGGTAAACGTTGTAAATGGAATCTGTATAGGCGCGTTGATTTTTGCGGTCGGGCGACATGCTCCCGAAGGTAGTAAAAATATGGGAATCGGCAAGGGGTAGAGATAATATGCTGCATTGCGGTATAATTGGACTTCCGTTGAGTGGGAAGACGACGATTTTTAACGTGATCACGAGGGCTGGCGCTGAGGTCAAACCTTACGCCAGCGGAAAAACCGACCCCAACAGGGCGGTAGTGAACGTCCCGGACCTGCGATTCGACAGGCTCGTGAAGGTTCACTCTCCGAAGAAGCAGACTCCCGCTCAGGTGGAATTCGTCGATCTCGCGGGGTTGTCAAAGGGAGCGGGGAAAGGAGCGGGACTCGGCAACAGCTTTTTATCCTTCGCGGCGGACGCCGATGCCCTGATACACGTGATACGCTGTTTTGAAAATCAGGCGGTAGAGCATCCTGAGGGGAGCGTCGATCCGCTTCGTGATATGGAAATACTCGAAATCGAGCTGATATTCCGGGACCTTGCCGTAGTGGAGAACCGCCTTGGCAAACTCTCGGCCAAGAAAAAACTTCAACGAGAGGAAGAGGTTGAAAAGGCGCTTCTGGAGCGCTGCCGCGATCGCCTGGTCGACGAAAAGCCGATTCGGGGTCTCGAGATGACGCAGGAGGAGACTAGGGCGCTTCGCGGATTTACCTTTCTCACGGCAAAGCCGCAGATAATAGTCCTCAACCTGGACGAGTCGCAGAGACGCCCGTCGGATATTCCGAACGGCGAGGCGATCGGGAAGCGTATTTCAGAGCGCGGCGTCAACTCTATACGCCTTTATGGACGGCTTGAGATGGACCTCGCCGACCTCTCGCCTGAGGAGGCCGAGGAGTTCTCGGAAGGGCTTCCGATAGAGGAGCCGGCCAGGGAAAAACTGATTGCGGAGGCATACCGCGCCCTCGGGCTGATAAGCTTCTTTACCTGCGGACCTGATGAGGTTCGCGCCTGGACTCTCTGCGATGGGGAAAACGCGGTGGACGCGGCGGGAACGATCCACAGCGACCTTGCGCGCGGCTTTATCCGCGCCCAGGTCGTATCCTACGACGACTACACTGTACACGGGGATTCGTTCGCCAACTGCCGGGACGCCGGCGTCCTGCGCCTCGAGGGGAAGGACTACAGGGTGAGGGACGGCGATATAATGGAGATCAGGTTTAACGTATAAGGGGGCTTTATATATATGAAGATAGGCATCGATTTGGGAGGACACACCCTGACCGCAGCCCTGGTTTTGCCCGGAGAGAACGGAAGAAGGCCCTCAGTGGAGCGCCTCCTCGAGGAGAAGACGCCGAAGAGCCGCAAGGCGGCGGACGTGATCGCCGTAATGACGAATCTGATCGAGAAGCTCTCAGACGGGAGCGAAGCGGACGGGATAGGCGTGGCGGTCCCGGGAATGCTAGACGCCGAGCGAAGGCGACCTTTGACGATGCCTAACTTTCCCAAGGAGTGGGAAAATCTTGAATTCCCAGATGTCCTCGAGGGGGTTTTGGCGAAAAAAAACATCAAATTGCCTGTCAGGATCGAAAACGACGCGAACTGCTACGCGATCGGCGAAGGCGTGGCCGGTGAGGCGGTTGGGCTCTCCGATTACGTGGTCTTCACGATGGGCACCGGCATAGGCTGCGGAATCGTGACCGGCGGCAGACTGTTGACGGGAGCTCACGGAATGGCTGCGGAGAGCGGTCACGCAATAGTGGACGGAAGCGCTCCGTGCGGTTGCGGCGGAATCGGTCACGCCGAGACGTTAGCCGCGACGGACGGCACGATAAAGCGGGCGAGGGCGGAGGGATTCTCCGGCGATTTCAGGGAACTGTGGGCGATGAGAGGCGTTCCGTTCGCCGACAGGGTCCTCGCGCTCACTATTGACGGCATGGCGAGAACGGTGGCGACGGTCTGCCACATTCTGGACCCCGAGGCGATAATAATAGGCGGAGGAATGAGCCGCGCCCCGGGCATCGGGGACGCCGTCAGGGAAGCCGCGACGCCATATCTGGCGCGCCCGTACAGAAGCGTCCTCGACATCAGAATATCGACGCTGGATATCGACGCCGCCCTCTTCGGCGCGGCCGGCATATAAACGCTGATTCACCTCTAGGAAAGGCTGACGCGCATGGATATGGTATTGAGAAACGCGAGGATTCGACGCTCGGCGCAAGGCGAAAAAAAAGGCGGGGACGCGGAACTATTCGACGTTGGAATAAAAGACGGCAAAATCGCGGCCATTGAGCCGAATATTTCTTTAAAGGGCGAAAAAGAGATAGACGTTTCCGGCAATCTTCTCACTCCTCCCTTTATAGACCCGCATCTTCATCTGGATGCGGTTTTGTCCGTGGGAGACCCCCGATATAATGAATCCGGCACGCTTCTCGAAGGGATAAAAATTTGGGGGGAGAGGAAAAAAAACCTCGTTAAGGAGGAAATCCTCAGGAACGCCCGCGAGACGGCGAGCTGGCAGATAGCCCAAGGCGTCCTGCACGTACGCACTCACGCCGACGTCTCGGACCCTGCCATGCTGCCGCTCGAAGCCCTGCTCGAACTCAAGGATGAGCTTCGGGGGCTCATAGACCTGCAGATCGTCGCCTTTCCGCAGGACGGCGTTTATACGTGGGAGCGGGGAGAAGCGCTGATGATAAGGGCGATGGAGATGGGGGCGGACGTGGTCGGCGGCATACCCCACAACGAATTGACCCGCGAGGACGGGGTGAGGGACGTAGAATTTGCCTTCAAGCTTGCGGAGCGCTTCGGGAAGATGATCGACATCCACTGCGACGAGACCGGAGACGATCAATCCCGCTTCGTTGAGGTTGCGGCGAAGTGCGCTATCGCCTCCGGCATGGGGTCTCGCGTCAGCCTCAGCCACACGACCTCCATGCACAACTTCAACAACGACTACGCCCTGAAGCTGATGGGCATCCTGCGGCGCGCTAAGATGAATTTCATAACGAATCCCTTCGACAACTCGGTGTTGCAGAACCGAACCGACGGATACCCCAGGAGAAGAGGCCATACGCGAGTCGACGAGCTGTGCGAGGCTGGCGTGAACGTCTCCATCGGGCACGATTCCATCATGGATCCGTGGTATCCCATGGGCCGCGGCAATATGTTGGAGGCCGCGAACCTTCTGATGCATACGGCTCACATGAGCGGCTACAATCAAATAAAAACGCTCTTCGACATGATTACTTCAAACTCGGCCGTCACCATGGGGCTGGGAGAAAATTACGGCATAGAAGCCGGAAGGAGAGCGGATATGGTGATTCTCGACGCCTCGACGGAGTTCGAGGCCGTCAGGCTGAAGTCGGAGTGCCTCTTCGTAATCCGGGAGGGCCGCGTAATTTCACGCGCCACGCCCGCCGAGAGGATAGTCAATATTTCAGGGGTCGAAAAAAAGGTCGATTTCAAGAGATGAAGACATACGAAGCAGTGTCAGCCGCGCTCACCCGCGGGTACCTCTGCGGTTTGACGATTAAAAAATTTTTCGCTGTAACAGCGCGAATTCTCCCCGGTTCGCGCTTCGGGAGGAGGGGCCGCGAAAAATCGGAATTCCGACGATGTGAGTAAAAACTGCGTTAAGGAAGCGCTGATTAAATTGCTGAAACGCATTGCGCCATTTGCGGATACAGAGACCATCAAGGTTTTAATCTTTACCCTTTAGGCCTCTAGCAATAAATCAGCCTTCACAGGAGATATATCGCGGGGAAATCTTTACCGACCAGGTTTGTTTGTCGTAAAATTCGGAGGAGGCGTAAGGGAAATGAAGGTAATGAGATTTTTAATGATTTGTGTCACAGCACTTTGTATGACGGCGGCGATTGCTCCGCTGTCGGAGGCCGCGCCTTTCAAGATGGCGGCTATATTTCAGACTGCCATAGAGGAGCCGTGGGACGGCGCGATCCACAAGGCGTGCCAGGAAATTCAAAAGAAGATGGGCGGCGGCTTGACTTACGAGTTCACCGAAAAGGTCGCCGCCGCCGACTTTGAGAGAGTCGTTCGCGAGTATGCGGAGCGCGGTTTTGACCTCATAATAGGCGACGCTTTTCTGGCCGGAGAGGACCCGGTAAGGAGGGTCGCGAAGGATTATCCGGACGTGGCGTTTGCCTTTGGTTCGGAGTTCGGCCCGCAGGCCCCGAACTTGTCGGTCTTCGACAACTGGATCCACGAGCCGTCGTATCTTTGCGGCGTCATAGCGGGCCGTCAGACGAAGAGCAATAAGCTCGGAATAGTCGCTGCGATGCCGATTGCGGAGGTAAACAGGCTCGTGCAGGCGTTCAAATTGGGCGCGCTCGCGGTGAACCCGAAGGTCAAGGTTTCGGTCGCCTTCATAGGCAGCTGGTTCGACCCTCCGAAGGCAAAAGAGGCCGCGCTGGCTCAGATCGAGTCCGGCGTCGATTTCATCTTCGCGGAGCGTTTCGGGGTTTTCGAGGCGGCTCGCGAGCGGAAGATCCTGGCCTTCGGCAACATGGTCGACCAGAACGAGCTGGCCCCCGACGTGGTGGTGACAGGCCCGGTCTGGAATATGACGCCTACTGTAGAGTACTGCATCAAGTCCGTACAGGACAAGAAGTGGAAGGAGCAGAACCTGAGCGCTTACTCCATGATGGCGAACGGCGGAGCCTCTCTCGCGCCGTTCCACAACTTCGAGAAAACCCTGCCGGAGTCCGTGCTGAAGGAAGTCAGGGATATCGAGGCTAAGATACGCTCCGGAGCTTTCACCGTGCCGGTGATAGAGGACGAGCTGAAGAGCGATTAGCCGGATTATCGGGGGGAGAAGCGGCCGATGAGCGGAAAGCCCGTGGTCGAGATGTCCGGGATATCGAAGGGGTTTCTCGGCGTACTGGCGAATGACGACGTGAGTGTGGTCATCCGCGAGGGCGAGATCTGCGCGCTCCTGGGCGAAAACGGCGCGGGTAAGACGACGCTGATGAACATACTCTTCGGCTTCTATCTCCCAGACTCCGGGGAAATTTCGGTGAACGGAAAAAAAATTTCCTTCTTCTCGCCGAAAGACGCGATAGACAACGGAATTGCCATGGTACATCAGCACTTCACGCTCGTTCCCTCTCAGACTGTCCTCGAAAACGTGGTGGTCGGACACAGGGACAATCCCTTTATCCTCGATCTCAAAAGATCGCGAGAGAAGCTCATGGAGCTGGAGGAGAGATTTGGCCTCCGCGTCGATCCGAACGCGATGGTCAGAAACCTTTCAATCGGCGGTCAGCAGAAGGTGGAGATCTTAAAGGCGCTCTACAGAAACGCGCGGATACTCATTCTCGACGAGCCGACCGCCGTGCTCTCTCCGCCGGAAACCTTCGATCTGTTCAAGACTCTTCGAATTCTCGTGAGCGAGGGAAGGTCTATCGTCTTCATATCCCACAAGCTGAACGAGGTCATGGAGATCGCCGACCGGATTCTCATAATGAGAAACGGCGGAATTACTGACGAGAGGACCGCGTCCGAAACCGACGCCCGCGAACTCGCAAACCTGATGATAGGGCGCGAGATGTCCGCGCGGAGGAGGACCCGGGAGCGAGCCTCCGGAGAAATACTTCTGGAGCTGCGCGATCTGCGCGTGGACGGGGACATGGGGCTCGAGGCCGTTCGCGGCGTTAACATGAAGGTAAGGGCCGGTTCCGTAACCGGCGTCGCCGGCGTGTCCGGAAACGGCCAGATGGAGCTGGCCGAGGCCATCTTCGGAATCAGAAGACAGAGCTCGGGAGAGATAGTGATGGACGGAGAAGAACTCCCTGCCGGAAACCCCCTCTCCAGAGTTTCGTCGGGCATGGCGAGAATCCCGGAGGATCGCATCTCGACCGGCCTTTTGAGCGATCTCTCGGTGGAGGAGAATTTGATTTTGGAAAATCACAGGACATTTTTAAAGTCTGGGATCCTAGACTATAGCTCTATCGCCTCGTACTGCGACGGGCTCATAGCGGAATTCGGGGTAAAGACCTCCGGACGCGGGGCGCGGGCCCACACGCTTTCCGGCGGGAACCTTCAAAAGCTCATCCTCGCGCGCGAACTTCGGAAGGACACGAAGGTCATAGTGGCCGCGCAGCCCACGAGGGGACTCGACGTCGGGGCCATCGAATTCGTTCATGGAAGGATTCTGGACGCCAGAGATTCAGGGGCGGCTGTGCTTCTGTTCTCCGAGGACCTGGACGAGGTGTTCGAGTTGAGCGACGTCATCGCTGTAATGTACGAGGGCAGAATCATGGGCGAACTGACCTCCGAAGAAGCGACGCGCGAAACCGTGGGCCTCTGGATGAGCGGGGTGGCCGAACTGTGAGGCTCGTTCTGTCGAGACGAGAACCGCTCGCGGGGTGGGTTCAGATGCTCGTTCCCGCGGGCGCGATAGCTATTACGCTTCTTTTGGCCGCTATACCCATAAAGATCGCGGGCGGGGGTCTGCTCGTCTCGTACTCGTCTTTATTCAGGGGAGCGCTCGGGACCAGATACAATTTTCTCGAGACCTGCGTCAAAGCGAGCCCGCTGATCTTGACCGGGCTTTCGGTGGCGTTCGCATTCAGGGCGAAGTTCTGGAACATAGGAGCGGAGGGGCAATTGCTGGCCGGCGCGATAGCCGCGGCGTTTGTGGGCGTCAATTTCGCCTCGCTTCCCAGCCCGGTTCTGATCCTCATAATCACCGTTTCCGGCTTTGCCGCTGGCGGCGCGTGGGCGATGATTCCTTCGTTCATGAAGATCAGGCTCAAGGTCGACGACGTGGTCTCGACGCTTCTTCTGAACTATGTGATGCTGAACTTCATGGGATTTTTGCTGTTTGGCCCGATGCAGCAGGAGGGATCGAGCTGGCCCCGGTCGGCTTCGATAGCGGAAGCCGCCAGATACCCGATATTGCTGGCGCGGTCGCGTTTTCATTTTGGCATCGTTATCTCGATCGCCGCCATTTTCGTAGTATGGTTCATCAATTCGAAGACCGCGTTCGGCTACGAGGCCAAGGCAATCGGAGCGAACGATCGCGCGTCGTCTTTCGGGGGCATCGCTAAAACCAAGGTCATGCTCCTCACGGCGCTCGTCTCGGGAGGCCTCGCCGGACTGGCGGGAGTGGGGGAAGTATGCGCCATTCACTTTCACCTGCTGATGGATGTCTCGCCTGGGTTCGGCTACTCCGGCATAGTGATCGCCATGCTTGCCAGATTACACCCGGTCGGAGTCATGTTATCCGCGTTTTTCTTCAGCGTCATAATAGTCGGCGCCCAATCAATGAGCAGAATCACCGGGGTTCCCACTTATATCGCGGACGTCATTCAGGGCATGGCTCTCCTCATTATGCTGGTCGCTCTGCTACTGACGGAGTATCGCGTCAAGGCGGCGTTTAAATAATGGAACAGTTTCTCACTGTCTCATTTATAACCGGCCTTCTGGCGGCGGCGGTACGGATGGCGACGCCGATAGCGCTTGCCACGACGGGGGAGATACTGTCGGAGAGGTCCGGCGTCCTGAACCTCGGCATCGAGGGAACGATGCTGATGGGCGCTATGACTGGGTTCGTCGTGACGAGGCTTTCGGGATCTCTGTGGACAGGAGTGGCCGCGGCGGCGGCGGTCGGCCTTCTGCTGGGGCTTTTGATGTCGGTCCTCACCGTATATCTTGGGTTGTCACAGCACGTGTCGGGGCTCGGCGTGACGCTCTTTTCGACCGGACTTTCCATGTTCATCTACAGACTCGTCGTTGGAGCGCCTGTCGTCCCTCCGACGGTCGAGCCGTTCAAGCAGGTCGCTATCCCGATCCTCTCCCGGATTCCGATTCTGGGGACCGCTTTTTTCAATCAATACGCCCTCTCCTACTTTGCGTTTATATCCGCGATACTGCTTTGGGCGCTCCTCTACAAGACTAATTGGGGGCTCGCCATTCGCACGGTCGGCGAAAACCCCTTCGCGGCCGACACTGTGGGGATCAAGGTCAACGCGGTGAGGACAGTCTGTCTTGCTGTCGGAGGGGCCTTAATGGGCGTCGGCGGCGCGTTCCTGACTCTGGCGCATCAGAATATGTTCCTGATAGACGTCGTCGGCGGCCGCGGCTGGGTGAGCATAGCGATGGTCATCTTCGGGAACTGGGATCCGCTCTGGGCCGCGGCAGGGGCTTTTTTGTTCGGCCTGATCGACGCGCTCCAATTCCGCATACAGACGATCGGCTTCAAGATACCCTTCCACCTGTTTCTGGCTCTGCCGTATCTGGTCACCATAGCGGCCCTGGTCGGCGCCTCCAGACGCGCCGGCGCGCCCGCCGGTCTGCTCAAGCCGTACAGGAGAGAGGAAAAGGGCGGGTAAAGATACGTAGAGTTTTGCCCGCGCCTTATTTTTGTGTTTATATTTTTATGGCGATCTCGTACGCTTGCCAAACCGCCTCCATGACATTGGTCGGTTTTTTCGCGTCCCCTATCAGATGAACGTTATCGCTTCTGATCTGTTCGTACAGCACGCTGTCGCTGATATAGCCCACCGATATCACGATGGAATCGGCGGCGGCTTTATGCGTTGTCTCCATTCCATCCGGGCCTAACATATAGCGCATTTTAGCGCGTCCAGCGACATTCGGCGTGTTCTTCACGATCTGGCGGATTGTGGCGGTTTTGCCGTCGTAGTCGATGATCCTGGCGTCCGTGAATACCCGAATCCTGTAATACTCGAGCAGTTCTACAAGCATGTTGTAGTTTGCGGCGGACAGGCCATGCGAGTTGATTATACTGCCCGTCATCTCAACAATGGTAACTTTTTTGCCATTGCGCCCCAGGTCGTAGGCAATCTCGCAGCCAGTCAGGCCGCCTCCTATGACTATGACGTTCTCGCCGGTCACTGAACTTTGGGACAGAAGAGTTTCGATTGCGTAATGGACGTTATTGCCCTGCAGAAACGGCTCCGACAATCTGCGTTCGTTCGCGCCGGTCGCTACGAAAATTTCGTCATAATTTGTCGATGCGATCATATCTTTTGTGAACTTCACGTTAAATTTGACGTTGACGCCCGCGTCTTTTATCTGTTTTTCATACCAGAGCAGTAATTTTTTGTCGTCTTCCTTGAACTCGGGAGCGGCGGCGGCGTTGAACACGCCGCCTAAGAGCCCTGATTTCTCGTACAGGTCCACGGTGTGACCGCGCAGCGCGCAGACTCTGGCCGCCTCCATGCCGCCTATGCCGCCGCCGATGACCAGCACTTTCTTCTTCACTTCAGCCGGCTTCAGCTTCAGCTCTCTCTCCCTGCCGCAGGCCGGGTTTACGGCGCAGCTGATGTCATTTCGCATCATGATGCGGCCGAGACACGCCATGTGACAGGAGATGCACGGGCGAATATCGTCCTCTCTGCCCTCGAAAAATTTTTGAGCGATATAAGGGTCCGCCAACAGCGGACGCCCCATTCCCATGATGTCCAACTCTTTTTTGCGGATGACGTCATTGGCGAGTTCCGGGTTATCAAAGCGGCCGGCGCAAGCTATAGGTACGTTAACTGCGCTTTTTATCTGTTTTGTGTCCTCCAGGTTGCAGGCTTTTGGCATATATACAGGCGGATGCGGCCAATACCAGCAATCGTAAGTTCCGTTATCGCAGTTGAGCATATCGTAGCCCGCCACTGTCAGGATCTTTGCGGCGAGCCTGCTCTCTTCCAGATCACGGCCGACCTCCTGGAATTCCTCTCCGGGAAGCGCCCCGCGGTTGAAGTCTTTTATCATGCTGCGCACGCTGTATCGCAGGGACACCGGGAAATCCCCCCCGCAGGTCTTTTTAATTTCCTTTACGATATCGACCGCGAAACGCAGGCGGTTTTCCAGGGACCCCCCGTATTCGTCAGAGCGCGTATTCATGCAGCTTATCGCGAACTGGTCCAGCAGGTATCCCTCATGGACCGCGTGGATTTCAACGCCGTCCGCTCCGGCGTCCATAGCGTTTTTGGCGCCGGTTCCAAAGGAATGAACCAATATCTCTATCTCGTCCCTGGTCATCTCTCTATGAATGAAAGTCGGGTCCCACACGTTTCGGATGGCGCAAGCGGCAATCAGGTCGTCATCCGGGGATACGGGCAGAGCGGCCCTGCCCAGACCAGCGGCTAACTGTAAAAAAACCTTCCCGCCGTACTTGTGAACACCGTTTACAAGGTATTGCGAATCTTTTATAAAGCTCTCCCTGTCGTGATTGATACAACCGCCGGACACGCCGCCCCCGAAGTGGAATACATGGATCAAGCCGGTGATAATCAGACCTGTGCCTCCCTTTGCCCGCTCGATATAATAATCCGCGCCGTCTGTGGAGTAGGCCCCGTTAGGCTGCATCAGTCTCGGCGTAAAAACTCCCATCGGCATCATGGCGATGCGGTTCTTGATCTCGGTACCAGCGATTTTCAGCGGTGAAAATAGCGCTTCATACTTTGTTTTCATGGTATAACCTCCCTAAGTCTTCATAAGTTACATTAAGCCCATGAATTTCCAGGGCAATATGCTTACCATGAGCGCGATTATGTTTATAATCATGTACGCCACGGACATGGGCAATACGTCTTTGTGGACGATCATTTCCCCCTTCGTCGCGGCCAGGGCTGACAGAAACATTGTGTTATGGAAGGAGAGATTCCACACGCACGAGGCGCACATAACCAAAGACTATAAATGAGGAGAGAGCGAGGATTATGACGAGATAGTCCGGTATCGCGTCGACTATCAACAGGAATATGACGCACAGGAAAATCGCCATATATGTCATGGCCTGCGGCGTCTGTGCGCTTAAACAGCAAAACGTCGCTTAAGCGAATTAATCAGCGCTTCCCTAAGTCAGTTTATTCTTCGGAAAGATGACAAAAAAGCCCTATTCGCCTGTCTTTTGTTAAGCATTTTCAGTAAACACATTCTCAAAATATTGCACATACGCAGATAAGGTTTTAACGCTTATCGTGACTCCGCGTCTTTATCCCTGGCAATTCAGAAATCAGATTATAGGCTGTCTGCGGGCAACGAGTCGAGTGAACGGGCTACTGGCGTTTTGATTCGAAGCCGGGGATGGCGAGTTTTTTTTCGAGCAGCATAAAGAGGGCCGAGGCGGCGGAGACCATGGTGAGATATATCAGGCCCACGACGGAGAACACCAGAGTGAAGCGGAACGATCGGGTCGCGACCATTTTCCCAGCGCCGGTCAGCTCTATGAAGGAGAGCATATACGCCAGGGACGAATACTTTATGAGGTAGATTATCTCGTTAGAGCATCCGGGCAGCGCGCGTCTCGCCGCCTGCGGCATGACGATGAAGATGATCGCCTGTATGCGGCTCATTCCAAGGGAGAGAGCCGCAGTGACCTGCCCGGAGCGTACGGAGAGAATAGCGCCCCTGACGTACTCCGAGATGTAAGCCCCGCTGCACATTATGAAACCGATGACTGACGAGACGAACGGCGACAGCAATATCCCGAACGTCGGCAGACAGAAGTAGATTACGAAAAGCAGTATCAGCAACGGTGTACCCTTGACAATCACGACATACGCCCCGCAGATTCCCGAAACGACCCTGTCGCCGTATACCCGCCCGATTGCGATCGACATGCCGAGTAAAAGGCCGAAGGGCGCCGAACAGAGGATGAGCCGGCACGACGACAGAGTTCCCTGAAGAAGCGGGCCGCTCAGGTTCTCCAGAATAAAACGAATCTGCTCATCCATCGATGCGCCTCAGAAAAGCCCTTGTCCGCTCGAACCGGCCGGCGGTTTGAGCGGCGCCTGAAGCCGGCGACAGCTCGCCGCGGATCTCCTCCGGCGTGCCCCTCTCCAGGATGACTCCGCCCTCCATAAAGAGGACCTCGTTCGCGACCGAATAGGCGAACTCCATCTCGTGCGATACCACGAGCATCGTCATGCCCCCGGACGCCAGGTTTCTCATGACGTCGAGGACTTCGCTCGTCAGTTCCGGGTCGAGCGCGCTCGTCGGCTCGTCGAAGAGCATGACTTCCGGGTTCATCGCGAGAGACCGGGCTATCGACACGCGCTGAGCCTGTCCGCCGGAGAGCTCGGCGGGATACTTGTCCGCAAACCGCCCCATGCCGACTCGCTCGAGCTCGGACAGGGCAAACTCCCTAGCCTCCGCTTTAGGCATTTTCAGGACTTTGACGAGCGCAATCTCCACGTTGCGAAGAGCGGTCAAGTGATCGAACAGGTAAAAATTCTGAAACACCATCCCCATCCTGCGGCGGACGCCGTCGATATCGCTCGCGCGCGTTATCTCGTCGTCTCCAAGCCACACCTGTCCCGAGTCGGGTTCGACAAGCCTGTTGAGGCAACGCAGAAGAGTGCTCTTGCCGGTTCCGGAGGGGCCGATGAACACCTTGACGTCTCCCTTTCTGACGTCGAACGAAACGCCTCGGAGCACTTCTTCGGAATTAAAACTCTTATGGAGGTTCTCGACCCGTAAAACAACGTCTCCCACGCTAGGAACCTCCGAAACCGGGGATGCGGAAACGCCTCTCGATTTCGTGAAGCAGCCGCATCCCGCAATAGTTCATGATTATGAATATAGCCGCGGTAGCGAGGTATATGGGGGTCGGCGTCCTCGTGCGCGACACCTGGAGGCTAGCTCGCGTCAGCATCTCCATAACCCCAATGGCGTAGCAGACGGACGAATCGGTGAGCAGGATCGGATATTCGTTCGACCATGCCGGCAGCGCGATTCTCAAGGCCTGAGGCAGTATTACGCTTTTAACGGCTACAAACCTGCTCATCCCGAGCGACCGCGCCGCCTGCATCTGCCCCTGATCGACCGAGAGCAGGGCGCCGCGAAATATCTGGGATTGATACGCCGAACTCCTCAAGCCAAGCACGGCGGCGCCGACAAAAAAAGGCGAGAGGCCGATCCCGATCAGCGGAAAGAGGCCGTAATAGAACAGAAAGAGCAGCACGAGATTCGGCAGCCCCCTCAGAAACCAGACATAAACGCTGACGAGACGTGAAATAATGGAGCTTCCCCAGTAAACCTGGATTACTCCAAGGGGAAGCCCCACGCTAAAACCGACCGCCAGGGCGAGAGCGACGAGACCGAGCGTCGTAAAGAAGCCCCAGGCTATATTGGGCAATGATTCAAACAGTATGACGGCGTTCTGCACTGGTCATTTATTTCTTCATATCGTACTTTGCCTTCAGCTCCTCCCATTTAGGGGACGCCATCAAGCGCTTCAGGCCTTCGTTTATCTTATCCTTGAGCTCCTTGTCCTCCTTGCGGACGGCCACGGCGTACTCCTCGCCGGTACTGATCGTCCCGAGGATCTTGAGAGGCTTGCCTTTAATCGCTTCGGCTACAATGACGTCGTCCATCATCGCGGCTTCCACGCGCCCGATCTCGAGGTCCATCGCGGCCGCCGGGAAGCTGTCGTAGAGCCTGAATTTATCTTCGGGCAGAATTCCCTTCTTGACGAGTTCGTCCTCTATCCACTCCGCCGCGGTACATCCGCGCTGAGTGCCGACAGTCAGCTTGCCGGCCTTGAAGTCGTCAAGCGTTGCGGTGGAGTCGCTCTTTACCGCGATCGACTGATCTATCGTCCAGTAGACCGTGGAGAAGTCGACTACCTTCTTACGCTCCTCGTTCGCCGTCATGCCTGAATAAACCATGTCGATCTTCTTCGCGAGCAGCGCCGGAATGATGCCGTCCCAGGCGGTCGGGCGAATCTCGACCTCGAATCCCATCTCCTTCGCTATCCACTGAATCGACTCGACGTCGAAGCCCGTGGGCTTGCCGTCGGCGCCGACGAAGCTATAGGGCGGGTAATCCCCGTCGATCCCGACCACATACTTCTGCGTGGCGGCCAGACCCGCGCCAGCGGGGAGAAGGAAAAAAGCGCAAAGTAAAAGACATACAAACCTCCGAAGACTCATTCTGTGACGCACCTCCAAATTTAGTCTTGCAAAACGACCTTAATATTTTACAGTATGCTGTCTCGAAATGCAAAGGCCCCGCAGTTTCACAGCCAATCAGCGTTTTTGTGATGTTCTATTCACATATTATGCGGCGGTCTCTCTTCCCGAGGGGCCGCCGCGCCTGGTTATTTTAGGGTATGAGGCTCAGTTGACCTTCATGCCCTGTTCCTTGTAAAACCTGGCGGCGCCGGGGTGCAGTGGGACAGTCAGGCCGTCGAGGGCTGTTTTGAGGTTGATTTCCCTGCCCTTGGCGTGGGACGCGTGTATCTGGTCTATATTTGTAAACATCGCTTTGGTGAATTCATAGATGACGCTCTCCGGAATTTCGTCGTGAGTGACGAGAATCGCCATGACTGCGGGAGTCGACACGTCAGCGTCAATTCCCCTGTACGTGCCGGCGGGAATTACACTGCTCACGAAGTAGGGATACTCCTTGCTGAGCTTCTGGAGAAACTCAGGCGTGAAGCTCAAAAGCGATATGTCCTTCGTGGTGGCGAGGTCCATCACGGACGCCGTGGGGAATCCGGCAACAACGAAACCGGCGTCTATCTGGTTGTCCTTGAATCGGCTGGTTGTCGCGCCGAAATCGAGGAAGTCGACCCTCATGTCGCTGTATTTTATCCCGCTCAACTGAAGGATAGCGCGGACATCGCCCTCAGTCCCCGAGCCGGGCGCGCCGACTCCGACCCGCTTGCCCTTGAGGTCTTCAATGTTTTTGACCGCCGAGTCCTTCGTCGTGATGAGCTGGATGTGCTCGGGATAGAGAGCGGCGATAGCCCGAAGGTTGCGGAGCGGGGACTGGAACATGACCTTGCCGGTGTAGGCCCAGAACGTGATGTCGTTCTGGACGAAGGCGACCTCGATCTCTTTTGTCGCGACGAGGTTGATGTTTGCCACGGAAGCGTTGGACGTTTCAGCTGTTGCCTGGATGCCGGAGCCGTCGGATACGGCTTTCGCAATAGCGCCGCCGATCGGGTAGTAGGTCCCCGAGGTGCCTCCGGTGGCGATCGAGAGGAACGTCTGGGCGGCAAAAGCCGCCCCCGAGGACGCCAGCATCGTCATAACGACGAACATAACCATGATAAAGGGCTTTCTTCCTGTCATCTTTAAAACTCCTCCTTATTTATTCGCACGGGTTAAATTTTTTGAAAAACGACGACTAATCTGCGCTTTGACCGTTTTTTGCCCACGAACACCCCCTTCACTCCGCCGGCGTATTCCGCGGTCCCTCCGCGTTGGCCCTAACCGTCTGGATAGCGTATATCACTCCAAGGACAACCAGCCCTATTACGTCTGTCCTCGTCCCCGGGTCCAGCAGTCCGAGAGCCCCGCCGAGCGCGGCGACGCGTAATATGGGATGGATGTCCGTCTTGTAGTAGCCGATCGTGCACATGGCGAGCAGGAATACGCCGATGAGCGCGGTTATTATAGCCTGTATCATCTGCAGCGGCGTGGCGTCTATGAAGAGGAGAATGGGGTTGTACACGTAAACATACGGCACCAGGAAACCGGCCAGCGCGAGTTTGAACGCGACCCCTCCTGTTTTCATCGGGTCGGAGCCGGCGATGCCCGCCCCCGCGTACGCCGCGAGCGCGACCGGCGGGGTGAGGTCGGCCGCTATGCCGAAGTAGAAGACGAACATGTAGGCCGCCATGTCCGGAACGCCGAGCTGTAAAAGGGCCGGAGCGGCCATCGTGCTCGTGACGATGAAGTTTGCCGTGGTCGGAAGCCCCGTGCCGAGCAGTATGCTTGCGCACATAGTGAAGAACAGCGTGAGTATCAGTTTGCCTCCTGCGAGCGTGACTATCGCGCTTGCGATGCGAAGCGCGAGGCCGGTGAGCGTGCTCATGCCGACCACCATTCCAACGCAGGCGCAGGCGCAGGCGACAGAGAGAGCGCCCCTCGCGCCGGACTCGAACGCCTCCATTATCCTTATTGGAGTAAGGCGGGTTTCCCTGTTCAGCCACGACAGGACAAAACTGACCCAGATGCCGACAAACGCCGCCATAAGAGGCGTGTAGCCGGAAATGAGGAGGTAAATTATCGCGATTAAGGGAATCAGCAAAAAGCCCTTTTCGCGGAGAAGCCGGCCCATCCTTGGCAGTTGACTGCGGGACAGCCCGACCAATCCCAGCCTCTTGGCCTCGAAATGAACCTGGACTATGACCGCGAAGTAATAGAGCAGAGCGGGGACGACCGCGGCTATCGCCACCTCGATGTAGCTCACTCCCAGGAATTGAGCCATTATAAACGCCCCAGCCCCCATGACGGGAGGCATTATCTGACCGCCAGTGGAGGCCACGGCCTCGACCGCCCCGGCAAAGTAAGGTTTGTAGCCCACGCTCTTCATGAGCGGTATCGTAAACATGCCGGTGGTGCAGACGTTGGCGACCGACGAGCCGGATATGGTCCCCATGAGACCGCTGGCGACGACCGCCACCTTCGCGGGTCCGCCTGTGGACCAGCCCGCGAGGGCAAGGGAGAGATCGATGATGAATTTACCCATCCCCGTCTTTTCGAGCACCGACCCGAAGAGTATAAACATGAAAACGAACGTCGAGGACACCTCCAGAGGGGTTCCGAATATACCCTCGGTGCCGAGATACATGTGGTTGACGATGCGGCTTACGCTAAAACCTCTGTGAGAGATCATGGCGGGCATAGACCGTCCGAAGTAACAGTAGAGGAGGGAGACTATCGCGAGACACGGCAATATGGGGTTCGATATTCGCCTGGTCGCCTCGAGAAGCATCGCTATGAGAATAAAGCCCATCGCGATATCAGTCGTCGTCGGGAGCCCAGAGCGCCCCATGGCTATTACGTCTATCTGTTGTACGAGGTATACGAGCGGGACTGCGGCGACCGCGGCAAAGATAAAGTCGTAGATAGGGATTTTAGCGTCCTTCGGCATGTCGGATTTGATCGGATAGAGTAAAAAGACGAGGACGAGGACGAACATGAGGTGCACGGCGCCCTGCTTTTGCGCCGGAAGAAGCCCCATCCCCGCGGTGTAAAAATGGAACGCCGACATCGCTACGCACAAAAAGACGATAAGCTTGATTTGCCACCCCGGCGGCGTTCTGAAGCGGGCCTCCGTGTCATACTTGCGCATCAGCTCTCCAAAATCGATCCCCTCCTCCGGGGCGCCGACCGTCACTCCGTCTTGCTTTTCTTTCGAATCTTCCATATTTTCGCCTCCTGTAACTTATTGAAACGCTGATTAAATGTTCTTCGAGCAATGGAGGACGAGACGCCCATTGCGGCCGAATGTCATTCAATCAGCCTCCCTAGGGAAAGGCTGATTTATTGTCAGAGGCCTAAAGGGTAACGATTAAAACCTCGACGGTCTCTGTATTCGCAGGTGGCGCAATGCCGTTTCAGCGATTTAATCAGCGCTTCCCCAGGAGCTATCCGCCCTCACGAACCGGAACGATTGTAATGTATAATTAAACTTCTACACGGGGGTGATTGTTACGTTTGTTAAAAATTATATTTGCGAGCCAACGGCTGTCAAGTGCCGCGCTATCTATTCAATTACCGGCCGTCCAGTTTTAAGTAGTTTCGGCATTTTTCCCATGGATTCTTCGAGTCGGGAACACGATTATAGTTTGAAACGAATCGGCGCGGATCGCGGAGGCGCGGCGTCATGATTATGGGAATTCCGGCCATAAACATTCAGGCTCTCGCGGCGCTCGTTTTTTTTGCCGCCGCTCTCCTGGTCGCCCGCTCGGTCATGAACATTTACAGGGGGAAGTGGCCCGCTCCGGATTGGATGCTCTTTTATCTGAGAGTGCTGCTCGGGTTTCTTTTGGCCGGCGCCATCGCGCTCTCCTACTACTCGTTCGCCGGAGTGGACGTGATATCCGGGCGTCTGCCGTAGACCGCCTTGAAGCTTTTTGCGCTCTTCGCCGTCCTTGTTCTCCTGGTCCCGCTTCCGCGAGAACCTCGCTCTTCGGGAGCGCGGGATCTGCCGGCGATTATTTTAGCGCTTCTGTCCGCGGGAGCGCTTCCGTGGAGCGGGGCGCCGGTTCTCCATTTTGCGGGCGTCGGGTCTTGGGCGTGGTTTCCGCTCTTTGCCGCATCAATATTTTTCTCCCCCGGGGATGGCGCTGAAACCGCAGTCTCCCGGCTGACGCTCGTGGCCTGTCTGACGGCGTCGGTCGCCGCGATGAGCCGTTTAATTTACTCCGTCGGCGTTCCGGGCGGGCTTTTCAGCGTCGAAGGACTATCCATGATCCTTCGCCTGGAGGGCCTCGCTGGAGCTAGGCTCTGGACGGCGATGGCGCTTCTTTTCGCAGGGCTCGCGCTCTCATTCGCGGAGGTCCGCCAGAGCGGCGTCTCCGGCCGCTTTACAGCGTTCTCATTCGCGGGCTTTCTCTCCGTCGTCTTCGCGCCGTTCGACTCCTCCAGATTCTTTGGGGTCGCCCCGCCCGGCTCGATAATTCTGGATACGGCGTTTGCGTTCGCGACGGCTCTTCTCGCGAGGGACCTTATCATGAGAGCGGCCTCGGCCCGGGTATTTCGCCCCGCGCGCGCTTCGCGGCATATTCTGCTGCCGGCTGTATTCACCGCGGCGGGATGTCTGCTGCTCGCGGCCAGCCCATGAGGGGCGCGTCTGAAAATTTTTTCACCGACGCCTCGATATACACCCTGTTCGAGGCGAAAAGCGTATACGCGGGAAGCTCGCCGAAGGGGGGGAGGAGCCATGTGTTGCGCCCCAGCTCGGCGTTGCCGACCCTGTAGGCGATCCGCTCCTCGGCGCGTCTCCCTCCTTGGACGATCATCCAGGGAGGCGCCATGATAAACCTGCCGTGCTCCGGCGCCGAGAATGGGAGCCCGGCGTTGTGCGACTTCACCCGCTCCTCCCAGCCCCATATCTTCCCCTGGACGATCCTGTATTCGTCTATGACAGGGGTCAGCTGCACGGAGTGTATATAAGCGGTGATAAATGGACGTCCCCCCGAGAGAGGGGACGCCAGGACGACTCCCTGCTCACCGGATATCGTAAGATAGTTCACCGGCAGTTCCGGGAGGATCGCCGCCCCGCAGACTAACACGGCGAGAATCCAGCCGAGCGCGAATAAAATTTTTCTGCGCCCTCTCTTCGGCGCGGCCCCGTCGTCTAACGTCATCGGGTATGTCAATGGCTTACCGCCTGTTCCAGGATTAACCTGATATATCGAGTATACGGTATCCCTTCCTCTTTTGCCTTTATCTTAACAGCTTCAAGCAAGCTTTGAGGAAGGCGCATATTGAGCGCCGCCGATTTGGGTTCCACCTCGAAGCGCATCGGTTTGAAACCGGATAGGTCGTATTCGGACAGATCCGCAGTTTCAACAAACCCTTCGGCTTCGGCGTCACTCCTGAACGACGGCATACGCTTGAGTTTAATGGTTTTCATAGTGTTCGGCCTCCTTCTGATGCATATAGCGGGCGCTTATAGGTCTAATGTATGTTTGTCCGTTGATTGCGCGGAACATAAATACCAGGAACAGATAACGCCCTAGCTTTGTTTTCGATCGCTCTCATGCGCGGTTCCGCTGGGTTTGGATCTGTCATTACCATAGGCAAACCTTCAAAAAAACTTTCTATTTCCTCTTTGGAAACACCATGCTTGCCGCATTTAGGCCAGTTCCCATCATCCCAATCGAAACCAGATACAGTCACTTCCATAGGTCAATTATACACGTTTGTATTGGCGTATGTCTATACAAAACTTCGCTGACCAGACTATAATGAACTATCTGAGTATATAATATCGTGGATGGCGCGGGTTCTTTTTGACCGAAACTCAGGAGGCGAGGGCCATGAAGTTTTTTGCGAAAATTTTTTTGGGGCTCCTGCTGTGCGCTCCCTTCGTACGTTCCGCCGCGGCGGACTCAGTCCGCATAGGAGTTCTGCCATTTGCGGGCGGCGAAGCCGTCTCTCTTAGCGAGGCGGAAGCGATAACCGATATTTTTGTCCGAGAACTCGCCGGTCTGGAAGACGTCGAGGTTCTGGGGCCGGAGACATTCGCCGGGTTTCCTGAAAGAGGTTTGGGCAATTTCGCCGACTCCGATCTGGACGCGGCGGCCTCGGCGGGGCGAAGCGCCGGGGTTC
>JAISQP010000214.1 GCA_031274115.1 Synergistaceae bacterium | reverse complement strand
GAAGTAACGGAGACGGAGACTACAACCAAAAAAAGGGAAATGAGGATAATTTGAGTCCCTATTTTCATGTTTCTAAACATTCATACAATCCCTTCCTTTAACTTCATATAGAATTCTGTATATTATAGCTTCACACACAAGCCAAGGCAAATACGATACCCCAAAACCACAGGTTCAAGACCGTGAGTTCCGCCTCAAGGTCCTGCCTGTGGTTTGAGGAATACGACGACGACCGTTTGACCCAAATCGTCAGCGGTTTTGTTTGAAAAAATATGGTTTAAATTCTTCCCGTCTGTGATAATATTAGAGGAGTATTTTTGCAACAACTGCAAAGAGGGCGAACAAATATACTCATTGTAACCAAAGGTTATTAAATCAGTGGTTCCCTAACAATAAATCAGCCTTCCAAGCGTCAAGGAGTTGTCATGCAGACGAAAATTTCCGCCAGGTTTTTTGCTCCATTCCGCATTGTTATCGCTCTCATCCTGATCCTGTTTCCTCAGAGCGGCGCTTTTGCCGTCACCAGGGCTGAGCTGCTGGACTCGCTCTTTTCGGAGCTCCGGTATATGGCGCTGGAAAAGCCTCCGCTGCCGGAGGACGTCCCGCCGAACCACCGGTTCGCGAACACAGTGGGGTCCGCCATGAAGTATGGGCTCATTCCGCGGCGTCCCTTTTCCCCGGACGATACCGTGAACAGGCGCGAGGCTGTCAGGCTCGCTCTGATGATGATGGGGTGGGGGTTCGAGGCTTCGCTTTATGAGTCGTTTGAAGATCTGCCCGACCTCGGGGGTTCCGGCGACCCGATCTTCTTCCTCGCCGCGGAGATGAACCCGTCCGCGCCAAAGGGGCTCCTGCTCGATGGCGAGACCCCGCTCTCCGGTTCCGGAAGGGATTCCCTCCTCTCGTGGGCGCGCAATTGCAGAAAATCAGTCCGATGGAACAGGGTCCTCTCGTTTGGCGGCGTCGACCTCGTCATCTACAGACAGGGCGCCGCGCTGCCAGGGGCGCCGAACGAACCGAGGGGGGGCAACCCGATCGGAGCCCCGCTCTGCGAGCCTCTTTATGTCGTCGCTCTGGCTGTTCACCCGGATTTAGCGGACGCGAGGATCGCGTTCGCCGAACCGCTTGGCCGGGGAAGGGCCGCTCTCACTGAGATATCAAGCGCTTACGAAGCAATCGGCGCCATAAACGGAGGTTTCTTCTCAGAAAGCCGCCCCATCGGAACTATGCTGCTCGAAGGAACGCACGCCGGCAAGCCCGTGCAGGGGCGTTTCGCGGTCGGCTGGAACAACGGCGAAGACGGATCTCTCGTCTTCGGGGACGGCGGCGCGAGGATCGGCGTCCGCACGCGTTCCGGCTACGTGCCGTTCACGAAGTTCAACGTGGCGCCTCCTCCCGACGAGGCGTCGCTTTACACGCCCGATGTGGCGCAGTCCGCGCCCGGCGTCGCTCTCGACGCGATCGAGATAGTCGTGAGGAGCGGAGTCGTCGTGGAGCACAGGGAGGCGCGGGCGAGCGATCACCGTGTGCCCGTGGACGGGCTGCTTATCATCGGCCGCGGCAAGTCCCGCGCCCTGCTGGAGGAGCTCGCGCCCGGCTCTTCGGTGAAGGTAATCACCGACTGGCTGACCCCGGCCTTCGACGCTTGCGCAAACCTGATCCAGGCTGGGCCCATGCTGATGCGCGACGAAAAGTTCGTCGATTTTTCGGAGCCGTTCCAAAAGAGCTTCCTGGAGAAGCGACACCCGAGGACGATAATGGGTACCGACGGAAAGCGGATTTTCTGGGTCGTGATAGACGGACGCAACTCGATACACAGCAGGGGAACGACGATAGAGGAGACGAAATGGGTAGCGAAGTCGCTCGGGCTCAAGTCGGCGATAAATCTCGACGGCGGCGGCTCATCTGAGCTCATCTGGCGCGGTATAGTCGCGAATTGGCCCTCGGACGGCAAGGAACGCCCGCTCCCGTACGCTCTCCTGATGACGCCGAAGGGCTCGAAGCTGGTCCGCAAAAACTCCATACAGTTCGGCGGCTTCGGCAACCTCGATCAGGGAGAGTTCGGAGAATGGGGCCCTGCCGCCGGCGACCCGGAGCGGGAGGCCATAATGATGGACACGTATAACCCGCTGCAAGACCCCGCAATGCGATAAATTCACAAAAACGCTTTTATAATCAAGCGATTCTTGATATAATGTTCCAAAATATCCAAAAACTAGAGGGGTTTAAATTGTTAACGCTGAAAAAATTTGATTACTCGGTGATGGAGTGGATAGAGAGGCGCCTCAAGACAAAACGCATGGACAGACTCATGCTCTGGTCGACGAGGTTGGGGGACGGCGGAGCTCTGTGGTTGCTGCTCGCGTTCCTTCTGATCTGCGGGAAGAATACGAGGCACGCTGGGTTCGCGCTTCTCCTGTGCGTGGCGCTCTGCGCGGTCGTGGGCAATTTTGCCATAAAGCCGATCTTCAAGAGGACAAGGCCCTGCAACATAAACTTCTCGTTTCCGTTGCTTTTGAAGCGCCCCGTGGACTCGTCGTTTCCATCGTGCCACACTCTCACGAGCTTCGCGGCGGCGGCTACGGTCTGTCAGGCCGGAGGTCTGCTCGGCGCCGCATCCTTCTTCTTCGCCTCGCTCATATCGTTTTCACGGATGTATCTGTACGTCCACTATCCAAGCGACGTCCTGATAGGCGCCCTTATCGGGGTGGCGGCTGGGAGGTTTTTCTTCTCATAATGAGCGCGCCTGGCGGGCGGAACGCGATTTCGATATCGGGACTATCCCTCGAACTCGGCGGAACAATGATATTGAGCGATGTATCGTTTGAAGTCCCCCTCGGCTCGTTGGTCTGTATCGTCGGGAGGAACGGCGCCGGCAAGAGCACGCTCTTCAAATGCGTGGCTGGCGTAATCGGAAACTACTCCGGCGAGCTGTCCATCAGCGGACGCGTGGCGCGCGCTCTCTCCGCGAAGGAACGGTCGCGGTTTGTGGCGTATGTGCCGCAGAGTTCGCCGATTGACATACCGTACGCGGTCGGCGAGTTCATGGAGATGTCGCGTTATCCCTGGCGCAGCGTGTCGTCGGAGTCGGAGGACAGGCGAGCCGTGGCGGAGGCGATGGAGATGGCGGGAATTGCCGGTTTTGCCGATCGCAGACTGGGAAGCCTCTCCGGAGGAGAACGCCAGAAGGTGATGATAGCGTCCGCTATAGCGCAGGGGGCGGGGACGATTCTCATGGACGAGCCGACAACCTACCTCGATTACGCTCATCAGGCCGAGACGATGGACTTGATCTTTCGCGTCAACAGGGAGCGCGGCGTTACGGTGATGGTCGTCACCCACGACGTGAACCTCGCGATAGGGATGGCTGGCGCCGCGGTCGCGATGGCCGGCGGAAGGGTGATCTGGCTCGGTCACTCGTCCGGTCTCCTCGATCCTGGGCGGCTCGCGGAGATATTCGGCGTGAATTTCCGGCTGTACAGCTCAGAGGGCGAGAGCTTGCCGATGGCGGCGCCGGAGAGAGGAATATGAGGCGCGGACGCCTCTGGCTCGCGCTGTTCTTCGTCGCCGCGCTCGCGGTGATCGTGATCGCCCCGTGGTTTGGGGTACAGAGCATCTCTCCGGCGGATGTGGCGTCAAACTCGGCGGAGTCTCTGATTTTCTGGCGGCTTCGTGTGCCGCGCGTCATCCTGGCGTGGTGCGCTGGCGCCACGTTCGGGCTGTGCGGCATGGTCTTTCAGGCGTTATTCCGCAACCCGCTCGCGGAGCCGTCGCTTCTCGGAGTCTCGTCCGGCGCGGCGTTCGGCGCGGCTGTCGCGTTGCGCCTGGGGCTCGGCTCGGGCATTTTGGGAAGGGTCTCCGTTCCCGCGAGCGCCTTTGCGGGCGCCATGCTCTCCATAGCGATAATAACGGCCTTCTCCCGTCTCGCCAAGAGCACGAAGGACGCCTCTCTCCTGCTGGCCGGGATAGCCATAAGCTCGCTCTTCTCCAGTCTTATCATGGTCTTCCAGTACACGGGAGGCGCGGTGGAGGCCTACAGGCTCCTGTCCTGGACAATGGGCGGCATCAGCGTCGTCGGGATCAGAGACGGGCTTGGCGCCGTCCCGTCTTTCGCCATAACGCTCGTTCTCTCGCTTTACTTTGCCACGGAGCTGGACCTCGTGACGTTCGGCGACGAGATAGCGCTGACGAGAGGGGTAGAGCTGGAGAGGACCAAGAGGCTTCTCTTTGCCGGGATGTCTCTCTCGGTCGCGATCGTCGTCGCGAACTGCGGCCCGATATCGTTTCTCGGCCTCATAGCCCCTCACGTGGGGCGAATGCTGGTTGGACCGAGGCATCGCGTACTCGCGCCGTTCACGGCCGCGGTCGGCGGCGCCGCTCTCGTGATCTGCGACACCGCGGCCCGTACGGTCTGGGCGCCAGCGGATCTGCCGGTCGGCATAATAATCTCGTTTCTGGGCGCGCCCTTCTTCCTCTGGCTCCTCTTCGCCCCGCGCGCCAGGTAAGTTGCCGTAAATCAGCGATTCCCCGGAGGCCCGCGCCGCAGATTACGTAATTTAGCCGTCATTATGTCACGGTTATCGGCGTTAAGCTAAACGTCGGCGCACAAGAAGCGTCCCGCAGCGGGAGACTGACCGGGTTATCGAAACCGGCGTCATGAATTTTCGGTTCGGAGCGCTTAAAGTCTTTA
>JAISQP010000185.1 GCA_031274115.1 Synergistaceae bacterium | reverse complement strand
CCAAAAGAAACAATTGGAGCAAACCCATCTATCGAAGCCTTGCCGTAATATTCACCTATGAATTCTGACGCTAAAACCGCAAAGTAAACACGGTCGCTTTATATATCGGTTTTTGTTCGTCGTTAAACGTGGAGTATTGTCAGGAAATTTTTTACAGAACACACAAAATCGTCCTTGGGAAAGTGTTTTAAATTGCCTGTGACGAGCCGGGCATTGCAGTGTTTGGCGACTTCGTAAAACATCAGATCTTGCTCGTCTATAAGCTCTACATCGAGTGGAATTGGTGAAACGGAAAGCCCGTCGTTTTCTATTTGACTCAGCAAATCAATTACTTCCCATTCGGCGAAGCCGAATTTCGGGCGTCTGAGGACCCCATGATATTCCGCCAAAATACGATAATCATAACAAGGGGTCAAGATTCTGTTTTGGACCAGAGAAATAATTCGCGCCGGGCCTCCGTCACGCGAGTAGAGAGCCGAAACCAGTACATTTGTGTCAATTACAACCAGCATTATTTTTCGTTTTTTCCAAACGATACGAGGCGATCTCGCTCTCTATTTCCGTATCAGTCAAAAAGCCGCGCTCCGCGGCTTTTTCTCTCATTTTATTGAAAGCTATCATTGCTTTAGCCTGTCGGACGGCTTTGGTAACTTCCTCAAAATTACCTTCTGAAATATTAAGCATCAGGGCGGTTGGTTTGCCGTTATTGGTTATCACAACCTCTCCGGATTTACGCAAATTCCCCCAGATTTTTTTGGGCAAAGTCCTTAAATCCCTCACGGTATAAAAATTCATGATATCAGCCTCCTTTACCTCATTTATACATGACCGTGCATCATTTGTCAACGAATTATGCACTGCGCGCTCCAACGCTGAGGCTTGACATATTTCGCGTTGGGTAGTATTAACGTATAATAGAGAGACGAGCTCCTGATATTTTGTCTTTATGGGCGGAGATCCGTCTCGGCATTGTGTGAACTGTTCTTATTGGAGGGGTCTATTGTGGGTGTTTTAAAACGCTACGGCGCCAGTCTTCCGATCACCGAGAAAACGCCGGCAGTCAACCTGGAGGAAGGGAGCACTCCCCTCGTCCGCCTCGAAAAAATCGGCGGCGATCTCGGAATAGAGCTCTGGGCGAAGCTGGAGGGCTGCAATCCGTCCGGCTCGTTCAAGGATCGCGGGATGGTGCTCGCGGTCGCTAAAGCGCTGGAGGACGGGGCGCGGGCTCTGGTCTGCGCGTCGACGGGAAACACGTCGGCGTCCGCCGCGGCATACGCCGCGCACGTGGGAATACCCTGCTACGTGCTGCTGCCCTCGGGCAAGGTCGCGCTCGGCAAACTGGCTCAGGCGCTGATATACGGGGCGAAGGTGATAGCGATCGACGGGAACTTCGACCAGGCCCTCGATATGGCCAGGCAGGCGGCGAAAGAGCGGGGCTTCGCCATGGTGAACTCGGTAAATCCGTACAGGCTCATAGCTCAGAAGACAGGCGCCTGGGAGATATGCGAGGCTCTCGGCGCGGCGCCCGACATACACTCGATTCCGGTTGGGAACGCCTGCAACATAAGCGCGTATTGGGCCGGATACCGTGATTTCAAGTCACTCGGGAGGATATCCTCTCTTCCCAGGATGATGGGTTTCCAGGCGGAGGGCGCCGCGCCGCTCGTGACGAACAAACCGTGCCCGAACCCGGAGACCATAGCGACCGCCATACGCATAGGCAACCCGGTGAGCGCGGAGCTTGCCCGCGAGGCTGTGCGCGAATCCGGCGGGGAGTTCAACTCAGTCACCGACGGGGAGATCCTGGAAGCGCAGCTCGTCCTCGCCAAAAAGGGCGGGATCTTTGCCGAGCCGGCCTCCTGCGCGACCCTCGCGGGCCTGATAAAGCTCAGAAAGGCGAACAAGCTGCCTGAGGGCGCGAAAACGGTGATCATCCTGACCGGAAACGGGCTGAAGGATCCTGATACCGCCCTTTCGCAGGCGGGCTCTCCAATTAAAATAGGCAGCTCTTTCGAGGAACTCATGGAGGCTCTGACCTGATGGGGGACGCTATCGTCAGGGTCAGGACGCCCGCCACCAGCGCAAACCTCGGCGCCGGTTTCGACGCCCTGGGCATGGCGCTTTCCCTGTACAACATCTTCTCAGTGACCAATATCCTTCCGGAGGGGGAGTTTCACTCCGACGTCGTCGGCGAGGGAGCGTTCAATCTATCGAACGCTAAAACAAACCTCGTCATACAGAGCTACCTCCGCGCGTGTGCGATCTGGGGCGTAAAAGGCCCCGGCTTCGAGATAGTTTCGAACAACGCGATACCGCTGAGCAGGGGGCTTGGGAGTTCGGCCGCGGCAGTCGTCGCCGGAGTCCTGATAGCTGACGCGCTGTGCGAGCGGAACGCCGGGGAAGACGAGATGCTTCGCGTCATGACGGGGATCGAGGGACATCCCGACAACGTGGCGCCCTGCTTCCTCGGAGGTATGACGGTGAGCTGCTGGGATGGCGAAAACCTGCGATATGTGCGTCTGCCGTCGCTTCCGCACGATATGTACGTCGTAGTAGCGGTCCCGGACGTCGAGGTGTGCACGAAAGACGCGCGGGAAGCTCTCCCCGACAAGGTCGAGTTCGGCGACGCCGTGTTCAACCTCGGGCGCGCCGCTCTGCTCGCCGCCGCGTGGGCGACGGGCGAGTGGGAACTGCTCTCCTGGGGCATGGACGACAGACTGCATCAGCGGTACAGAGCGAAGCTCTTCCCCGGCGGAGAGGTCATCATGGACAGGGTCCGGGCCATTCCGGGATGCCTCGGCGTCGCCATAAGCGGCTCCGGCCCGAGCGTCCTGGCGCTCGTCAGGGGCAAACCCCGAAAGGTCGCCGAGACCATGTGCGGCACTTTTTCCGAGCATGGCGTGGACTCCCTCTTCTTCGTCCTGGAGGGCAACGCCGGCGGCGCTAAAATCGAGCGGCCGCTTAAACTGTTTTCGGATAAACGGGCAGGTGTCCCCCATTGAGCGAAGAGAGCCAGGCGATTGAAAGAAAAACCCGGAGGACGGCGGTGCTGAAGTTCGGGGGAAGTTCGGTGGCGGACGCCGAACGCATGAGAGAGGTCTCTCTCATAATACGCGGATACATCGAAAAAGGTTATCTGCTGGCGGTGATAGTCTCCGCGATGGGGAACACGACCAATAAACTTCTCGCGCTGGCGCAGGACGTCTCCGATGAGTTCGACGGCAGAGAGATAGATCAGCTCCTGGCGACCGGGGAGCAGCAGAGCGTCGCGCTCCTCGCTCTTGCCCTGAAGAAGGAGGGCATAGCGGCGCAGTCGTTCACCGCCGCTCAAGCCGGTTTTTACGCGAACGGCTTCCCTACCGAGGGTCGAATTTACCGGGTTGAGCCGTCCGCCGTGACGGAAGCCATGGAGAGCGGCAAGGTTGCGGTGGTCGCAGGCTTTCAGGCCATAACCGACTCGGGAGACGTCATAACGCTCGGGCGCGGCGGCTCCGACCTGTCGGCAGTGGCCTTAGCGGCCGCGATCGGCGGAGAGTGCCACATACTGAAGGACGTTGCGGGCGTGATGTCGGCCGACCCGCGAATTGTCAAGTCGCCTGTGAAGTTAAAATTTTTTACCTATAAGGAGTGTATGGAGCTTTCCTCGCTTGGCGCCAAAATGTTGCAGGCGCGAAGCGTGGAAGTCGCCGCGAGATACGAAGTGCCCCTTTATGTGGCGTCGAGCTTTGTAGATGAGGAGGGAACCTGGATAGTGAAGAGCAATCCCGTGACCGAAGGCCTCGCGATAAAGGGGGTGGCGCACGACGCCAAGGTGGCTAAAGTAGTGATAATGGGCGTCCCGGACGTTCCCGGCGTCGCCGGACGGCTCTTCTCGAGCCTTGCCGAGAAGGGCGTCGGCGCCGAGATGATCATACAGAACAACATGCGCGGAGGATTGAACGACATAGGCTTTCTGGTGAAAAAGGAATACCTGGACGGCGCCATAGACGTCTGCCGCGACTTCAGCCGCGATATCAGCGCCCAGGGCGTATCGTTCAACACCGAGATAGCGAGGGTTTCCATAGTGGGCGCCGGTATAGCGAACCACCCTGACATCCCGTCGCGGATGTTCATGGTATTGGCGAAAGAGGGTATAAACATAGACATGATCGCGTCAACGGCGCTTGCGGTAACGTGCGTTGTGGCGGCGTCGAGAGCGGAGGACGCCGTGCGCGCTCTGCACGAACACTTTATCGAAGAGGGGGCGGTTTAATTGCCCAATGTAAATAAAAAACAAAAAAAGGTCGCCGTTCTTGGCGCGACCGGTCTGGTTGGCCGCGAGATATTGAAGGTCCTGGAGCAGAGAAATTTCCCCGTGTCGGAGCTGATACCGCTCGCGTCGGAGCGCTCGGCCGGAAAAACTCTGGATTTTATGGGCGAGCGGAGGACGGTTCGCGCCGTCGACGACGACTCGTTCGAGGGTGCGGATATCGCGCTCTTCTCGGCCGGGTCTACGGCGTCGAGGCGTTGGGCGCCGATTGCGGCCGCAGCCGGCGCGGTGGTCATCGACAACAGCTCGGCGTGGCGCATGGACGCGGAGGCCCCGCTGGTGGTTCCGGAGGTCAACCCATTCGACATCGAGCTGAACAACGGCATCATCGCAAACCCAAACTGCTCTACTATACAGGCGGTCGTCGCCCTCTACCCTCTGCATCTGAAAGCCGGGCTGAACTATGTGGCGTTCTCCACATATCAGTCGGTCTCTGGAACGGGACAGGAAGCGCTTAAAACCCTCGAATCCGGGAGCCGCGACTTTCTCGACGGGCGTGAACCGTCGTCCTCGCTGGTCTACCCTCACCCGATCGCGTTCGACCTGCTGCCGCACATCGGCCCTTTCGACCAGGACGGAATCAGCGAGGAGGAGTGGAAGATGGTGCGCGAGTCCAGGAAGATAATGCACATCCCGGACCTCTGGGTAAGCTGCACCACGGTGAGGACTCCGGTCTTTCGGGGCCACGGCGAAGCTGTCCTGGCCCGCTTCGACAAGCCCATCACGCCCGAGGAGGTGCGGGAAATACTCTCCTGCGCCCCAGGAGTCGAACTTCAGGACAATCCGGGGAGTTCGATCTACCCCAGGCCGAGATACGCGGAGGGAAAGGACCCGGTTTACGTCGGCCGGATACGCAAGGATACAGGTCTCGAAAACGCGATAGCAATGTGGGTCGTTTCAGACAACCTGCGGAAAGGAGCGGCGCTTAACGCCGTCCAGATAGCCGAGTTGCTGTAATACCGATTAAGAAGGCTGATTTATCGTCAGAGGAGGTTCAGTATGAGAATAGCGAAGAGGATTTTACTTTTGGGCGTTTTTGTCTGCGGAGCGGCCGTCGCGTCGTCCGCGTGGGCGGACACGGAGCTGCCAAAGCCATTGACGGGCGGCGGAACCGGCATATTCGAGCTTCTGGAGAGAAGAGCTTCGGGAACGAGGAATAAATTTCCCACAGGGGAAGTCTCTCTGGAGGAACTCGCCACAATTCTCTGGGCCGCCACCGGGCGCAACAGAGGAGGAAGCGGCTGGACCATCCCAACCGCGGGCGGTCTGCCGCCCTACGCTCTGGTCTACGTGGTGAAAAAGGACGGCGTTTTCCTTTACGACAGGGACAAACACGCCCTAAAGGAGATCTCGAAGAAAAACGCGATGGGCGACATCACGAACGACAATTTTGTCAAGTCGGCTTCAGCCGTCTTAGTCCTGGTCTCTGACACAAGCAACATGGGATCGATGGGAAGGCTGAACGTAAAGGATTCGCTTGCCAGCAATATCGCGGGCGCCATGAGCCAGAATGTCTATCTCGCAGCCGACGCCCTCGGCATAGCGACGCGCTACATGGTCTCCATGAATACGGACGGAGTGAATCGCGAGTTGAAGCTCAGCGACGCGAGCCCGATCTGCATTTTGCCGCTGGCCAAAAGATAAGGATTTAAGGAGACGCGCGGCGCAGGATCGGGCTCAGTCTGTTTACGAGGACGGAGCTGGTTATAATTTTCAGCGCGTCGCCCGGGAGGAACGGGAGGACGCAGATGGCGAGCGCCGCCGAAACGCCGCTGTTCGTAGAAAACATGAACCAGATCGCGCCCGGAATGTAAGTGACGAGCATCCCTGAAATCATGGCGAACAGCAGGGCTCTTAACGACCTGCCGTATCGTTCGGCGAGAAACCCTGTGAGGTAGGCGCAGAAGACGTACCCCAGGACAAAACCGCCGGTCGGCCCCAATATGACGCCCATCCCCCCCATAAATCCGG
>JAISQP010000169.1 GCA_031274115.1 Synergistaceae bacterium | reverse complement strand
CGAGAGGGAAAAAGTTCTCTCTTTTCTCTTCTCCTTGACTACGATTATCCCGTCATTTCGTATTTTCTCAATCTGATCCGACAGAACCTTCACTCCGCCGGGAATCAGTTGGAGCGCCGCGTCGTTGAGCGACGCCCTGTCGTTCTTTATATTGAGGAGCGGAAGAGGAACACCCCACCACGCGGGGAGCAGAACCATGGTCTCCAATATCTTCCGTTCCCTGTAGTTCTCGAAGGTCGAGCACTCGAGCGATTCTTCGGCAAAGATGAGGAGAGGCAGACCGGGCGGAACGTCCTCCATGTTCATCCTGGAGGAGAGAGGCTCCGCCAGCGTGACGTCAAACATATCCTCCAGAGTCGCGGCGGAACGCCCCTGCTCCAGCAGCGCGATCAACTGATCCTTGTGCAGGAGGCGCTCTTTAGCGCCCAGCTGAACCATTATATAGTCAGCGCCGCAGAAGTATAAAGCGCGCAAAATCTCTTGAACGGTCGAGTGGACCGAGAGCATATCTTTTTTTACTTCGGTGTTAAATTGCGTCATCGTCATCCTCCATATCGAGAAGCGCCGATATGAAAGCCCTCGAAGAAAAGGGCTCGAGATCGCCCGCGCCCTCTCCGAGGCCGACATATCTGATTGGAAGGCGGAGCTTCTGTGAAATGCTTATCGCTATCCCGCCCTTTGCGGTATTGTCGAATTTCGTGAGAATCACGCCGGTGAGGGACACTGCCTTGTTGAACGCGTCCGCCTGCGCGAAGCCGTTTTGCCCCATGACGGAGTCGAGGACAAGAAGAGACTCCGCCGGACCGCCTTCCGTCTCGCGGCGAGTCACGCGCCATACTTTAGCCAGTTCTTCCATCAGATTGGATTTTGTATGCAGCCTGCCGGCGGTATCGACTAAGACGACATTCGTCCCAGCCGCCTTCGCGGCATGAATCGCGTCGTATACCACAGCCGCGGAATCGCTGCCGTGGCTCGAAGCGACCACCCTGACGCCGGTCCTCTCGCCCCACGCCTTGAGCTGTTCGATCGCGGCAGCCCTATACGTGTCCGCAGCGGCCAGTATCACGGACCTGCCCTCGTTGAGAAAGGCGGACGCCAGTTTCCCGGCCGTCGTCGTCTTGCCGCTTCCATTCACTCCCACGAGAAGCACGACTGAAGGGCTCGCTGAAAGGTCGAGCGGCTTCCCCATTCCCGGCGTCTCCTCCAATCTTGCGGCTATGAGTTCGGCAAACGCGCTCTTGAGTTCGGCTGTGTGCGCTATGCGCCTGTCTATTGAGACCTGCCGCAGATCGGCTATAAGAGACTCCGCCGCTTCGACGCCGACGTCTCCGGAGATGAGACGCTCCTCCAGCTCCTCCCAGAAATCATCCGACAGCGGGCTGTCAGAGAAAAGATTGGAAACGCCCAGAGACCATTTATTCGTTACGTTTCGAAGCTTTGAAATAAATCCCCCGAAAATACCCATTTAACACATATCCTCCGTTCAAATCACTAGAAAAACGATCGCGCAAGCGCCGGACAAATTACCGCTATCCCAGCTTGTTCTCTCAGGCTGAGCGCTTCGGGCGTTTTCTTCTGCGGCGGGACCTCTTCTCTGTGTCCGCAGCCGGTTGGGGCTCCGCGGACTGGCTTTCGGCCTTTGAAGAGTCGGCCCGGTCCGATAGAACGCGTTTCTGCGTCGCGGGCGCGAACAGTCTGTCGTTTTTCCGGGCGGCGCCCTGCTCGCTTTGTTTCGCGACCGTCTCCGCCGCAGCGGGCAAAACCTTGCGGCCGCTCCTTCTTCCGCGCCTTCGGCCTGTTTTGTGAGCTGTTCTTTCTGCCTGATCGCATGCCGGGCGCTGTTTATCCGCGTCCGGCGACGCGCCTGTCCCCACGGAGACTTCCCTTTTCTCCGAGGCCTCATGCTCGCGCAAGCGCGGTCCGCCATCCTCGCCGCTTATAAAATCCCTCGATCTGCATGATACGCAGGATCTTCCGCACGAATCCGCCTTTGCCGGAACCTCCGCCTGAACCTCCCACTCCTCCCCGCTCATCACAGTCTGCCTGAAATTGGGGAAGAGATCCTTCGGAACCGCTATATCGCCTCCGGACGGTTTGTGGCATCTGACAGCGTTATTCGCTATATCCAGGGACTGGACCACATAGTTTCCGTTGGGCGTCTTTATCTTGCTGCCCGGGGCCGGAAGTCCGTTCCACATCTCCTTGTAGACCTTGTGTTCGAAGGACATGCAACACATGAGACGCCCGCAGATGCCGGATATCTTCGACGGGTTCAGCGCGATGTTCTGCTCTTTCACCATCTTGATTCCTATTGGCGCGAACTGATTCAGCCAGTAGCTGCAGCAGCAGGGCAACCCGCAGGATGAGATGCCCCTTATTATCCGGGCTTCATCCCTCACCCCCATCTGACGCAGTTCTATACGGGTTTTGAAGCGTCTCGCGAGATCTCTCACCAAAGTTCGAAAGTCGACGCGCTGGTCCGATGTAAAATAAAAGAAGAGTTTTTTGCCGTCGAGTATCATCTCATCGTCTATCAGTTTTATCGGGAGCTTGTGCCACTCGACGAGCTCCTGAGCCACTCGGAGGTTGTCTCCCTCCTGATTAGCGTGGAATTCGTGATCACCCATGTCGCCGTCCGTAGGCGCCCGGATGAAATCGAGATCCGTGACGACCGGGTCCCCTCCTCTCACAGGCCCTTCCCCATGCTCGGAAATCGTTCTGAGGCTGCGATACTCGTTCTCCTGCTCCCCGTTCAGAGGGCCCACCACCTCGGCCAGTTCCTCGCCTCTGTGAGATAGGACGACGATCAGCTCACCCTTTTTAATCGACTCGCGCTCTTCTCCGTCAAGCGCCACAATCCCAAGAAATCTAGGCTTCCCGTAGGTCGCCAGATATTTTCCAAACTTCTACCCCTCCCATCAGGAGCGCAAAGAGCGCGTCCTGCGCCATGGAAACCGAAAGACGCCTCTTCTGCGCTACGGAGAGGATGGTTTCCAGCGTAGAGGCCATCTTCCACTCTCCTCTTTCACAAAGCTCCAGAACCCAGCATCCGACCTCCAGAGCAAGCTCTTCAAGCGAAATTTTCTTTGTTTTTTCAATCCAAGCCGCCCATTCAAGAGGCGTTTCCGGCGGCGTCTCAGGCTTTAAAGCGGGCTTTTGGAAATGCGCTCCCAAGCTGAACAGCCAGACTCTGCTCCGTATCGTCTGAATAAATTCATCGCGCTCCGCTATGAATAAAATGCGACCGCCGGGCGGAGGTTCCTCGGTGATCTTGAGAAGCGAATTGGCCGCTGGCAGAGAGAGGCTCTCCGCCGCCGATATCACCCCAAGCCTTCCCGGCGCCGTCACAGGCTTAAGATACATCTGCCACTGCAGATCGAGGCAATCGGCGATTCCAGGCGGCTCACCCGGCCTGCCTCCGATAATCATATCGGGATGTCCGTCCCGCGTCCAGCTCCGGCATGATTCACATCCGTCGTCGCCGGCGCCGGAAAGGCATAGAACCTTTCTCGCAAAGCTATCGCGAAAAGACTCCGCAATCTCCCGCGGGACTACGGCCGCCAGAGCGTGCGGAGCGCGGCCGTCTGAGATCGTCTTGGAGAGCTCCGCCCATTCGGGGCTCCCTGTCCATCCGTTCAAAAGAGCAGGGATATCAGGCATCCCTTTATCTCCTCCCTCAAAGAGAGCATCCGAGTCCTGCCAGCCTCTCGCAGAAGCGCCTCGTCCATCTCGTCGAGCGCGTTCTGGGCCCGCTCGATTACCACGAACATGGAGCGCTCGGTGCGTCTCCACTTGAACTCGCGCTTCAAGTGCATACTCTTTTTAACATTTTCCAGGGCCATGCCCACCAGCTGCCTGTATCGAGCGAGCAGGCCCGATGTCGGAAAACGGGATAGCTGAACTCCGACCGACTCGAGTTCATCGATCAATTGGCGGGCTTCGAGGTCGTCCACAACTTCCGAAAACGTCTCCTGAACCTCGGCAGCGCTCTTCACCGACGTCCCTCTTCCGCTTCTGCTTCCAGCGAGGGATGAAGCCTCGCCTGTCTTCGCCTTTGCGGCGCCGGCGACCTTCACTTTCGCTCCGGCTCCAACGTACGGACGACGTGTCGGGCAATATCCGAGAAGACCTCTTCTTCGGGTCTCGAAGCGTCGATCTTTATCCACATTCCGGGGCTCGCGTTCATGAGTCTGTCATACCCCTCACGCACCCTCTCAAAAAAATCCCTCCCGCGCTCGTCGAAGCCGTCCGCCTTGTCTCGCGACGCGAGTCGGAATTCGGCTTCGCAAACCCCTATGTCCAGCAGGAATATCGCGTCCGGCGCCGGCAGGCCTATCGCGTCCGCGAGGCGCGTGATATATCCCGCCGCGCCGCCGCCTATCTCTGGGTTGCTCAAGATTTGATACGCCAGAGTCGAAGGGGAGTAGCGATCCGATACGACTATCTTTCCCGCCGAGATCGCCGGCTTTATCACTCTCTCGACGTGTTCGCACCGGTCCATCATGAAAAAGAAGAACTCGCTCCACGGACTCGCGAGCCCTCCGTCCAGAACAAACTCGCGGAGCTTCTCGCCGCCATTCCACCCGCCAGGCTCGCGGGTACGCAAAACCGCCCCTCCTCCGAACATTTCGGCGAGCAATTTCTCTAACTTCTCGGCCTGTGTAGTCTTACCACAGCCGTCAATACCTTCCAGAACAAAAAACATCCGAGCACACCTTTCGCTTGAAACGCCGCTATTCATTATAACCGCAATAGCGCATCCTGAAAAAGCCATCGCCCGAACCTGAGCGGAATCTCGCGCGGCAGGGCCTCCGGGGCAATACAGCGCGAACTTAGCCGTCTACGACGAAGCCTGCGCCGCCGGGCCTGAGAGGGCGTCTGATATATCCTGCGCGACGGCGGGAGTGATCTTTAAATATTGCACCACGTCCTCCGAGGAGTGATCGCGCTTTTTCTTCTTTCTTTTGACCGTGAAGTTCTGG
>JAISQP010000057.1 GCA_031274115.1 Synergistaceae bacterium | reverse complement strand
GGTCAAGTTCGTCCGGGACACCCAGATATAGTCGCTGTTCCACCAGATCTGCGTGTTGAAAGAGTAGCCTTTGCTCGGCATCAGCAAGTTGTCCAGAGTGTCCGCGTTGAAATAGAGGTACGGACCGAACTCGTAATCGTCGAAGTCTCCTTTCGCGTTCGCGTGTTCCGCCGCCAGACCGAAACCGAGGCGGCTGTTCTCGTTTTCCTTGTAATAGACAGCTCTGGCCTGGTATCTTTCGACAGCGTATCCGTCAAACCCTTTTGGATCCATCTTGTCCCGCTTCGCGCCAAGGGCAAAACCCCACTGCCCGCCGTTCAAGACGGGTGTAAAATAGCGCGCGTTTACGTTCCATTCGTTCTCCCCATACCTCAACATCAGGTTAGCCGCATCACCCATCGAAGCGAGATCCCTGGCGTTCATCATCACCTCGAGCCATCTGTGCTGATGCAGATTGCTAGTATACCCATCCAGCGCCAGCTCGAAAGAGGGTCTCCGGTCCACCGAGAAAACTACGTCGACGACGTTCGGATTCAGTGAGTCTGCGGGGTGCGCGCTTACGTCGACTGTCGCGATTTCCGCGCGCTTTGTCAGGCTCTCGATGGCTCTGTCGATCTCATTGATGTCATAACTTTTCCCTATCCAGACGCTGTAAGTTTTCACAATATCCCTGGCCTCGCGTTCGCTCAGACCCTCCACCTTGACGTTTCCTACCACCCGCTCGTCGGGTTCTTTATCCTGTTTCGCGAAAACAGCAGGGGCTTTGGCGGAGACAGCGAGGATATCGCTCAACCTCGCCTCCGCTACATCTAATCCTCGATCGTAAATCGTGCCGTAGCCCCTCGCGTCGAGCATGCTGAAAATCCCGACGTCCGGATAAAGGACGAGATCGGCCTTAGCTTCGTTCCTCCTGATGTTTTCAAGGGTCATTATGTCTATCGTCTGCATCATTACATCTATAACCCCTGTGAAACTCTCGTTTGGCTTGGAGGTCGTCTGTCCGGACAAATTCACTGCTATCACCGGATATCCCGGAAATATCTCCCTCGCTATCTCTACTGGGAGGTTAGCGACAAGACCACCGTCGACGAGCAGTCTGCCGCCAAGCGGCCATGGCTCCAGTATACCGGGGATCGATGCGGAAGCCCTCAACGCCGACGCCAAGTTACCCTCTCGCATCACTACGGCTTCGCCGGTGGAAAGGTCGGTTGCCACGCAGGCAAATGGCACAGGTAGACTGTTAAAATCGGTTGTGTGAATGTGTCCTGTGTATTTTGTCAGGAAATTCACAAGGGAGAGCGCGGGCAGAAGACCGCGCGGGCCTATGACTTTGAATTTCTTGTCAAAATCGACGCGCATCGGCGACAAAGTCTCCCCGCTCGGAGTGTGATTGGCTGAGTCTATCTTGAGACGCGTCCCGGCATCGGCAAGGAGCCCCATTATGTCCGTCTCGTCAATTATCGTGCGAATTTCATCCGAGCCGTAACCCGACGCATAAAGCCCTCCAATGATCGATCCTATGCTGGTTCCAACGATTCCGACTATCGGAATTTTCTCGCGTTCAAACACTTTCAAAACGCCGATGTGCGCGAAGCCCCTGGTCCCGCCACCCGACAAAACGAGGACCACCCCTCCGCGCCTCTGTGAGTCCGGGACGCCTGCCGCGTCAGATGCGGTCGAGGCGCATAAAAGAGAAAAGAGAACGATTAGCGAGAAACCACGAAACATACCTCTGAAAAAGAGAACTTCACGCATCTATACTACCCTCCATCGCCTCAGGATAACGATTTTAAGGTAAAGGCTGATTTATAGCAAGCTGACTATGGGGTAAAGATTAAAACACGGCCCATTCTTTTATTTTGTCTTTTTATCCAATTCCTCCCAGGAATCGTATTCCTCCTGTTCTTTCGCGCGTTTCCCAGCGCGTTTCGCCGCCTCGGCAAGATCAATGTCGCCCTGCCAGTAGTATCGCATCAGAGAAGCGCTCGCGGCAAGCGACGGGGTATCGCTCTCGTCCCACTGAAAGCCGCGTTCTTCGAGAATCCCGGCTATATCGTCCTTCGCATTGTTCAGGATATCGTCGTACGTCTCCGTCCAGTCGAAACCTATGACCTTCTTTCTCGCCCGAGCCCACTCGGACCCGGTCCAGAAGTAAACTTCGTAAGGATGCGAACCCTTCCACGCCACAGGCGTTCGCGGCGCCTTCAATATGCCCATTCTGTCCACTCTGAAGCGCCAGCGGGATATCTCCATAAAAGGCTCGCTCTGCTGCCATGCCGCGGTTCTCCCCCGTTCGAGAGGCGGATAAGGCAGGTAGCGAAGATACGCGCCCGTCCGCGGGTCTATCGCGTCAGGGTCTTCCGGCGAGTATTCGGCGTCCCCCGACACAACCTCGCCGTCACGCGCGAGGATCGGAAACGATATCACCACTGGAGTCAACTCGAGCCCGACGGGAAGGGGCGGCTTTACAGGCAGCACGGACATCGACGGCGGAGGCAGCTTTTTCCCCTGCTTCGTCAGCCTCGGCTTTGGCTGCAGCCCGCTTGGAGTCTTCACGAGAGCCGGGAAATCCGGGTCGATCTCCAGCGCGATGTTGACCGCGATCTGAGCGTTGTCATAATCGCCTGTAGCGTGATGGGCGCGCGAAATCCAGTACCAAGCCTCGGCCGATCTGGGATGGGCTCTGATAAAATCCCTCAGCACCCTCAAAGCGGTCTCGAAGCGCCCTTCTTCAACGAGATCCCTTCCCTGCTGAAGCGCTCTGCGCACCCTCTCAGCCTCTTGCGCGGCTCGCTCGGCCTCCTCCGCCGCCTTCTTCCTGGCGGCCTCCTCGGCCGCGGCCTTCTTTGCGGCGGCTTTTTTCGCCGCCTCGGCCTTCCTCCGCGCCTCAGCGGCGCGGCGCTCCCTCTCGCGCTTAGCGGCCTCGATCTTTTCCCGGCGCGCTTTCTGGTCCGCGCTGGTCTCCTCTTTCTGTCTGCTCTCGTCCGGGGGCGAATGTCCGTTCGCATAGGACGCCTCCCGTAAGGATAACTCGGCGACTGTCATGAAGCAAAGCGCAGCGAGCGCGACGACCGTGATTTTTTTCAAGATGTCGAATGAACTCACAAAACCCTTAAACATGCGAAGGTCCTCCAGTTTTAATCATCGGAACCGCCAAAGCCCGGGACGGCGTCGGGCGGCCTGGTACCGCAATCAGAATCCCTTTCCATCGCGCCTGCCCGCAAGCGGCATACTTACGGCGTCGCCGAGTTCCACCGGCGCTTCGGAGGACTCCTTTATAATTGCGACTATTGCGTCCCGCTCCTTGACGAATACCACTCGAACGCGCCCGACTACCTGCGGAAAATGCACTTCCGGCGTATCTGGCGCCACGGTTCTGACGGAAGAGGCGCGGGTGACAGTCAGCACGTCGCCCTCTTTAACGCTGTCTTCGCGCCCCAGGTTGATATGGTAGAGCTTGTCCGCAGTTTTTTTAGAGACGGTAAGCGAGCCGTCGACCCTCTCGGCCTTCGCGATTATCCGCCCCAAGACGCGATATCCGTTATAGCCCTCGAACACCTCGGCCAGGGCCATATCAAGCGCCTTTCGTATGGCGGGCCAGTAGGCTGTTTTTTCGAACTTTTCCCAGTATATGGGTTCGGAGTCGAGCGCGTCGTTGTAAAAAATGTACTGACGGTCGGCGCGTTCCTCGACGACAGAGTCAAAGAGCAGCCTCCTGGTTGCTCCATTGTAAACGTATGCGTGCAGCACCACGTCCCAATACACCTTGGAGCCGATGACGTCCTTCTTCTTATGACCGAATTCCTCCAGGTTTATCTTAACGATCATATCGCTCTGGGAGAACTCTTCGGTTGGCCAGAAGTCCGGGATGTTCATCAGAAGGCGCGACGCGCGGACTCTGTGGACTTCGTTCATTTTCCTGAAGACGTAGTCGGTCATCTTCTCGGAAAGGACGTCGCCCGGATAGTATTTGCTCTCCCATACGCTGAAACCGCTGTTGTTCTCTATCGGAGCGACAAGCCTGATATGGAAGCGCTCCCCCGGCTCGGTCCCAATCGCAATCGCGGTCCCGGCCGGCAGAATTGCGGAAAACAGCGCAATCAAAAAAATCACGATTAACAAGGGTTTTGCGATTCTCATAAACGCGCCCTCCCGGTCGCTCTTTTTACAGAAGTCTGATCAGCGTTCCACCTATTACACAGTATCGGCGACCGGACTCTAAACCGTGAGCCCCGCCACCCTGCCGAGAGCTTCTATATCCAGGCTGTCCAGCATTTTGTCCGCCAGCTCGTCGAGCGTTCTGTCGACCATATCCTCGTAATCCAGCTTCGCGGAGCCAAGCCCTTCCCCCCCCCTGAAGATCGACAGGAACTTCGCCCTGTACTCGTCGTTAGTGAAAAGCCCGTGGATATAGCAGCCGGCGACGAGATCATCCCGCCTGAGGGCGCCCTCCGGGACGCCGTCCAGATATAACATCGGCAGTTCGGTTCCCGGGCCGCTGGTCATGCCCATGTGTATCTCGTATCCGGAGATTTTATGACCGTCCTGGGTGACGGCTGAAAAGCGCCGAAGCGTTTTTTCAGTTGACATCACAGTTACGACGTCGAGAAGTCCCAAACCCTCCACGGTCGACGGTTCCGGGCTCTCGACGGCTGACGGGTCAGATATCTCGCGCCCGAGAATCTGATATCCGCCGCAGATGCCGACCACCCTGCCGCCCCTGTGAATGTGGGCCGCGATGTCGATATCCCAGCCCTGGCGTCTGATGAACTCCAGGTCGGCTATCGTCGACTTTGTGCCCGGAATTATGATGAGATCCCCGTCGCCGGGAACCGGAGCGCCCGGCCTGATGAACGCCAGTTCAACGTCCTCCTCCGAAGCGAGCGGGTCGAAGTCGTCGAAGTTCGAAATCCTGGAGAGCCCAAGGACATATATCTTTATCTTTTTCCCCTCGAACATTCCGGGCACACTGTTTTTTTCGAGCGCGAGGGAATCCTCCGCCGGCAAGCGGGACGCGGCTTCGAACCAATCGACGGCGCCAAAGCAGGCAAGACCGGTGCGCTCTTTGATTATTTCCTCCGCGGGTTT
>JAISQP010000094.1 GCA_031274115.1 Synergistaceae bacterium | reverse complement strand
TTGAGCAGTATGCTGTCGGAGATCGCGACCTTGCCGATGTCGTGCAGCTTCGAAGTCTTCACTATGTGTTCTCCGTACTGCGGGCTGATGATGTAGTTCGGGTGGTTTTTCTCCATAAGGCAATCGATTATGAGCTGTGAATAGGCTGTCGTCCTCGTTATATGCCCCCCAGTTCCGCTGTCGCGCCACGCGGTGACGTTCGCCAGGATGTCCAGTATCGAATCCTGAGTGTTGCGCAGTTGACTCGTTTTGAGTTCAACAAGCTGCTCGAGACGTTTTCTGTAGACCTCCAGCTCTATGTGCATATTTACTCTCGCCAGCACGACGCCGGCGGTGATCGGCTTCAGTATGTAGTCCACGGCGCCGAGCCGCAGGGCGGTCTCCTCTTTCTCGCGTCCCTCCTGAGCGGTCAGGAAAAGGACCGGGATTGACGCGGTTCTCAGGTCTCCCTTCAGACGGCTTATCACCTGATAGCCGTTCATTCCAGGCATCTCGACGTCCAGGAGTATCAGATCCGGCGTCCTCCTCTCCAGGAAGACCATGGCCCTCTGTCCGGAAGGAGCGGCGAAGACCTTGTACCTCGGCCTCAGTATCTCGTGAAGCATCCTCAAGTTCGTAGCGTCGTCGTCGACGACCAGGATGCTGTATACGGGGGCTTCTTCTCTCATCCGCGTCGCTCCTCCGCCATATCTTCGGTTGTCAGAATCGTTTGTATCAGGCTGGACGCGCGGTCGTAGTTAAACGACTCGATAGCGGCCCTTATATTGAGGAGACTTCTGTCGAGGTTAACCCCATAACTCTCCGTCGTCGCGCGTTCGACCGCGGCAATCGCCTCATCCTGCTCCAGAACCTCCAACAGGTCCTCAACTCGCTCAAGCAGGGCTCTCAGCACCTCGACGCTGCCCGAGAGCTTCCCTTTTTCCGCCGCCGCGGACTTCACCGACATCACGTCGTCTATAAAACCGAAGAGTTCCATAACCCGCGCCGAGAACTGGCCGAAATTGCTGTTTATGTAACTATAATCCTCGGACACCGCGGCCAGCTCCAGGTTTTTCGCCTCGTCTGCAAGGATCTTCGCACCGACGTTCGAGAGCGAACTCTTCGCGGAGTGGATGTCAATCCTGAATCGCCCGTAGTCTCCCTTCCCGATCTGTTCGTTCATATCGTCGAACTTCTCCGGCATTGACGATATGAACGCCCTGACGACGCTCAGGTAAGCGCTCTCAGAACCGCCGATTCCGGCGAGCGCGTATTCCGTGTCGAGCTTCTCAGACAGACGGTCTATAACGCTGTCTTCGTGAAGGACGGTCACGGTCCTCTCCGACGGTTCGGCGACTGAAATTTTTTCCTTCGGGAGCCATGTGAGGAGCACCCTGTTGAGTTCGGGTATCTCTATCGGTTTGCTGATATAGTCGTTCATTCCACAGGAGAGATAGGTCTCCTTCATTCCGGTGAGCGCGTTAGCGGTGAGCGCGACAATAGGCACGGTTTCCAACCAGCCGCCGGTCTCCCGGAGCATCTTTGTGGCTTCGATGCCGTTGATATCCGGCATCATGTGATCCATGAATATTATGTCGTACTCCTTATCGGTTACGAGGGTAAAAGCGCTCGCCGCGCCGTCCGCCGTGTCGGGTTCAATGCCGTACTGCCTCAATAATTCGCTCTCCACCATGAGGTTTATGTCGTTGTCGTCCACAATGAGTATCCTGGCGTCCAGAAATCTGAAGGACCCGATGATGTCGCGCTCGTTCTCCTTGGCGCAGGAGTCGTTCACGATGGCCTTCTTGTTGTTGAGAGCGTGAGCCGTCCCGATGACAAGGACCGGTTCGAAAAGCACATGTATACTCGCCGCGGTATTCTGCATCGAAGCCCGTTTAATATTTTTGACGGCAATCGCCTGACAGGATGGCTGCAAGCTGTCCAGACGCCCGTCTATCAGCCTGTGTCCCATGTCGTATTTATAGATGATATGAGTATATGAGTTTTTTCCCATATAAGAGACGAAGGACTCCTCGTCTCGCGCTATGTCATAATTTACTCCGAGGTCATTCAGCATCTCCTCGTATTGCTCGGCGTGAACCCCGTCAGCCAGCACAAGCACACGCTTCGCTCTCGGCGAGACTACGTTCGCGAGCGATTCGCTCGACGCGGCCCGGACCTCTATCGAAAAATTGAACACGCTCCCGCGCCCGTACACGCTCTCGACCGAAAGAGCGCCGCCCATCTTCTCGACCAACCTGTTGGTTATCGTAAGCCCCAGTCCGGTCCCCTCTATATTGCGGTTGAGATATCGGTCAGTCTGCAAAAAAGGCTGAAATATGAGAGGGATATTCTCCTCTTTTATCCCTATCCCAGTGTCCTTAACTGAAAAAGTCAGCTCCACCCTGTCGGCTTTGGAGGGCTTGCAGGAAACTGAAAACTTCACGTGCCCGCTCCTGGTGAACTTCACCGCGTTGTTAAGCAGGTTGAGGAGCACTTGTTTCAGCCTGATCTCGTCGCATATAATCGATGCGGGCGCGAGCGGGGATATTCTCGTCACAAAGTCCAGCCCCTTGTCGTCGGCCTTCAGGTTTATCAAGCCCGTTATGTCGGTGAGCAGAGAGCCAAGATCGGCAGGGGCTTCAAGCAGGTCCAGTTTATCGGCTTCTATCTTCGAAAAATCGAGCAGGTCGTTTATTATAGCCAGGAGCGAGTGCGCCGCGTTGGTTATGCTCTGAGCGTAACCCCTCTGAACGTCGTCGAGCGCCGTGAGAAGCAGGAGGTCGCTCATGCCCTTTATCGCGTTCATCGGGGTGCGTATTTCATGGCTCATATTGGCTAAAAACGACATTTTCGCCCGATCGGCCGCCTCAGCTCTCTCCAGCGCGTTCATCATGTCAGTGACGTCGTGCAGGACGGCCACGACCCCGAGGCAGCTTCCGTCTGAATCAAACACAGGAGATATGCTTGTCTGAAGCTGAAGCGCCGCTCCGTCAGACAACACAAGCCTGTCGCTCATGGTAATCGGCTTCAGATCCGCCATAACCCCCTCGAAGTACCTAACCGTCTTACCTATCCATTCTGCAGGCGCCACGCGCTCGAAGAGCTTGTCCAGGGAAAGCCCTCTCATCTCAGCCTGGTCTGAGAACGAGAGTATGTTCATCAGTTTGTTAGCGCCGATTACATATCTGAGGTCGCGGTCCATGACGAAGATCATGACAGGAGAGGTTTCCAGGAGAAGTCTGTTGTAAAGTAACCGCAGACCTCTTTCTTTCTCGTCGGTATCACTCAACCTATCTGCGTTCTCATGACTGCGCATGAGTTCTTCATACGCCACATTTAATATTTCCGACACCTCCAATTATTACAACAACCTTCATGAAATAAGTATATCTCAGCTTCGGCGTCTTAACATCGGCAATTGCTCAGAAAGCTGATTTATTGTTAAAGGGTAACGATTAAAACCCCGATGGTCTCTGTATTCGCAAATGGCAAAACGCCGTTTTAGCAATTTATAATCAGCGGTTCCCTTACAATAATACTCATTAACGGGCGCCAAGTTGGAATATTCTCTCACGCGCCGAAGCTTCGCCGCGATCCCCGTTCAATATGTCGCGAACTTCGTCGATGCAAAGACGCTGCTTCTCCTCTATCCGCGAGAGGAAGATCTTGTCGTGGCTGGTCCTGTCGACGTGATCCTGATCGTAGAACAACTCCTCAAACAGCTTCTCTCCGGGACGGATGCCGGTGAATACAATCTGGACGTCCTTGTAAGGCTCGCGTCCATGCAGACGGATCAAGGTCTCCGCCATCTCGGTGATGTTGACCGGCGCACCCATGTCGAGCACGTAAATCTCTCCCCCGCTCCCCATCGACCCTGCCTGCAGCACGAGGCTCACTGCCTCCGGGATCAGCATGAAGTACCTGGTCATATCCCTGTGCGTAACCGTCACTGGGCCTCCGCGCCTGATCTGGTGTTCGAACAGCGGAACGACGCTTCCCCGGCTCCCCAGCACATTGCCGAATCTGACGGTTATATACCTGACGCCCGGACAATCATCTCCGGCGCTCTTCAACAAGCGCTCCGCGATCCTCTTCGTGGCCCCCATTACGCTCGAAGGGCGCACCGCCTTATCGGATGATATCATGACGAAACGCTCCGTTCCGAATCGCCCAGCCATTTCCGAGAGAGTCCACGTCCCTATCGCGTTTACCCTGAGGGCTTCGATGGGGTTTTCCTCCATCAGCGGAACGTGCTTGTGCGCGCCCGCATGGAAGACCACGTCGGGAGCGTTTGCCTCGAAAAAACGCTCCATGGCGGCATAGTCCGCGATATCGGCGATCACCGGCCTGTACGGAACCGTATTGCCGGACTCGTTCAAGCGCTGTGTCAACGTGTAAATAGACTGCTCGCCGTGTCCTAAGATAAAGAGTTCAGACGGAGAGTGCTTCAAAACCTGAAAGCATATCTCAGAGCCTACGGAGCCCCCGGCGCCTGTCACTAAAATTTTCTTGCCGGTAATATATTCGCCTATCCCAGCCTCGTCGAGAGAGATCGGTTCGCGGCGGAGCAGGTCCTGCAGCTCAACGGAGCGAAGGCGGCTTGTCTCTATTCTGCCGTCGGCCAGCTCCCACATGCTCGGGAGCACCCTGACCTCCACTCCGAGAAGAGAGAGCGCGTCAAGGTACTCCCTCACCCTGGCGCCGCTCGCGGACGGAATGGCGATGAGAGCGACCTCTATATCCATCGAGCCCGCTATCTCCTGAAGCGCCGACGCGTTTCCGACCACCCTCACGCCGGCGATCACCTTCCCCAGCTTCTCAGGGTCGTCGTCGACGAACCCTACGGGCAAGAGGTCGTATGCGCGCCGCTGCATATCCCTCGCTATATAAGCCCCGGCTTCCCCAGCTCCGATAATGAGCGTTCTCTTCCTCGGGCGCGCTCCGGCGCCGTGCGCGCCCGAAAGCTCGGCAAGCCTCCATGAGGCGCGCGCGCCCCCTACGAAGAAGAGTCCCGCGAAGAGCATGATCGCGAGCGACGTCCTCGGTATTGTAAGCATCTTCAAAAAAAAGTTCGCGCAGAGAAACAGCGCGCTGCCGTAGACATAGCTTCGGGTGAGCTTCACGTATTCCTCTACGCTCGCCTGCGGCCAGTAAACCCTGTATACTCCGCAGGCAAGAAGCGACGCCGCGACACAAGCCGGAAACAGGGCGGCCGCCAGAGCGAGGTCTCCCTGATACTGCCGGTCGACCAGGAGCGTCAGTCGGAGGGCAAACCCAAGATAAACCGCGAATATCAGAAGACAGACATCCAGAAAGAGGACCCGTCTGTTTCTCTTGGCAAGGGCGGACCAGAGCCTTAGGATTTTTACTCGCGGCGACTGCGTCACTTGAAACCGAGGGACGCTAGATAATGAGCTTGCTTCCGCCCCTGTTGCCGGAAGACTGCTGCGAAGAGAGCCTGTCGAGCTGATGAAGAACGTCCGGGGACGCGACGGTGAGCGACGACTTCTTCTCTTGCTCGCGGGCGTACTCCTTCACCCTCTTCTCGTATTCTTCCATCGTTTTCTTTATACCCTCGACATCGCCGCGTATCCACTGAAGGATATTGTCCGCCACCGAAATAGCCGTCTCCTCGCCGGGCTCCTCTTGAATCAGCCCAATCTCCTTCATCATCCAGTGCTCTTCCTTCACCGAGTCCACTATATCCTGATCCGTGATGAAACCCTTCTTATAGAGAGCCCTTGCTACTATATTGAACCTCGTCTTGTTGTTTTCGTCGTTCAAAGCAAGAGACTCAACCCTTGAAAGAAGCATGGCGATTACCTCTTCAAGGCTGATTTGCATAGGCATTTGCACATTGACTCCCCCAAACTTTATTAAATTTTTCGCGCGCCTTTTATTTTATCACATACACATCATGATTTATATCCGTCAACGCGCCGGCGCGCCGGCGTTCCTTCACAGCAATTCAAACCTCGATGGTCTCTGTATTCGCAAATGGCGCGATGTCGTTT
>JAISQP010000029.1 GCA_031274115.1 Synergistaceae bacterium | reverse complement strand
GGGCATTCGCGGAATGCTGGGCTCGCTCAAAAAAGAACCGGGCTGCGACGCTTCGGGCGCCGTCCGCATCTATTTGAAACGCGGCAAAGACGGAAGCGAATGACGACATGACTGAGAGACAGAACCTCCGTATACGGGTCCGTACGTACGGTGGAACGGGCAGGAGGCCGTCCAGTCAATGGGCGGCCTCCTGCCCGATTCGCTTCGCCGCGGGCCGCCTGAATCGCCCGAATAATTACCCCACCGCGTAAACCCAGCCGAACCTGTCCTCGAGAACCCCGGTCTGAATGCCCGTGATCTCGTCGTACAGCCTCCGCGCGATCTCGCCTGTCCTGCCGTCGTTGAAGCGCATGACCATATCCCCCCACCTGAGCTCGCCGATGGGGGACACCACCGCCGCGGTGCCGGTGCAGAACGCCTCCCTCGCCTTTCCGGCCCTGTACGCGTCCGCCAGCTCCTGAATGGATATCTTGCGCTCGCTCATCGGCATCCCCCAACTCTTCACGAGTTCGATGACGGACTTGCGGGTGACGCCGGGCAGGATGCTGCCGTTAAGCTCCGGGGTGACGACTTCGCCGTCGATGACGAAGAATATGTTCATGCCTCCGACTTCCTCTATGTACTTGCGCTCCACTCCGTCGAGCCACAGCACCTGCGAGTAGCCGGCGCCGGAGGCCTCTTCCTGCGACTTGAGCGAGGCCGCGTAATTGCCGGCGCACTTCGCGAACCCGGTGCCGCCTCTCACCGCCCTGACGTATTTGTCCTCTACGTAAATTTTCACCGGCGCGAGCCCCTCCTTGAAATACGCGCCGACCGGCGAGAGAATAGTCGCGAATATGAAGGAATTCGACGGATGCACGCCCAGGAACACTTCGTTCGCCAGGATAAAGGGGCGGATGTACAGGGACGTCCCGGGGGCGGAGGGGACCCAGGCGGATTCCGTCCTGAGCAGTTCGGCTATCGCCAGGACCGTCTCTTTTTCGTCTATCCGAGGTATGCACAGCCTCTCGCAGCTTTTATTCATGCGCGCCATATTCTCGTCCGGCCGGAACATGACCACTCTGCCGTCCGATGTCTTGTACGCCTTCAAACCCTCGAAGACCAACTGCCCATAGTGCAGACAGCAGGTCGCCGGATCGAGCGAAAAGGGACCGTAAGGGACGACGCGGGCGTCATGCCAGCCCTTGTCCTTACGGTAATCGATCAGCAGCATGTGATCCGTGAACAGGGTTCCAAAGGCAATGCCGCCGAACTCCCCATCGGACGGTATTTTTTTCGGCCGCGGCGTTTTTTCGATCCGTATGTTCATGATACTCTCCCTCCAGAATGATCGTCTGTGTATGCATAAGTATATCTCATATAAGCCTCAGGAGGTCCGGTTTGTCGTTGAGATATTCGTACACGATGTGCTGGTCGTTCATTCGCTGCAGAAGCGGGGCTAAATCCTCGGGCGACCGCACCTCCAGGCCGACCACAGCGGGCCCTTTTTCGCGCGCGTTTTTCTTGGCGTACTGAAAGAGGGTGATGTCGTCGTTCGGGCCGAGGACGTATTCCAGAAATTCGCGGAGCGCTCCCGCCCTCTGCGGGAAGCGGACGATGAAATAATGCTTGAGGCCCTCGTACAGCATCGAGCGCTCCTTTATCTCCTCCATGCGGGTGATGTCGTTGTTGCTTCCCGAGACGACGCAGACCACCGTCCGGCCCGCTATCTCCTCGCGGATAACCGACAGCGCGGCAATCGACGCCGCGCCGGCGGGCTCCACCACTATGGCGCTCTCGTTGTACAGCTCCAGTATCGTCGTGCATATTTTACCCTCTGGGACCACTACGATGCGGTCAAGACACTCCAGGCAGATGCCAAACGTGATCTCCCCGGGTGTGCGTACCGCGATCCCGTCCGCGAAGGTGTCGATTTCGTCCAGCGTCACCCTATGTCCCGCCTCGAACGATTTCTGCATACAGGGAGCGCCCGCCGCCTCCACTCCGATGATCTTCGTCTCCGGGCTGATGGCGCGGAATACGCTCGAAACCCCGGACGCCAGCCCTCCGCCGCCGATGGGGAGCAGAAGGTAATCGATCGGGGATTTCGCGTCGTTGAGTATATCGAGCCCGAGCGTGCCCTGTCCTTCGATTATCAGCGGATCGTCGAACGGATGAATGAAACAGGCGTTCCTGGAATCGCAAAATTCCATCGCTTCCTCGCAGGAATCGTCGTATGTGTCTCCCGTGAGCACGATGTCGACGAACTCCCTGCCGAACATCCGGACCTGGCTTATCTTCTGCTTCGGGGTCGGTTTCGGCATGAATACGGTCGCGTGGGTCCTCAGACTGCATGAGGCAAAAGCGACGCCCTGCGCGTGATTTCCGGCGCTGGCGCAGACCACCCCGCGATCCAGCTCCGCGCGGGACAGGCTCGCGATCTTGTTGAAAGCCCCTCGTATTTTGTACGAGCGAACTCGCTGCATGTCCTCCCGCTTCAGCAATATTTCCGCTCCGTAGCGCTCGGAGAGCGCGATATTCTTATCGAGAGGGGTCTGCGCCACCACGTCCGCGATCCTCTGCTTCGCCCTCTGAATATCGCTGATCTGTGGTCTGTACGAATGTTTGCGGGCGTCCGTCATGTCATCCATTTTAAAATCCGCCTCCAGCCTGAGCGCCGTCGTTATCTATCCGGCGGATTATTATGTCAGTTAAGCGCGTAAGAATCAAGGGAAACACCCGTTTATAGCGGGCGTTTCCCTTAAAAAAACATCGTGCGCGGCTTTTTACTTCGCGCTGAGCGCGGCCATGGTGATGTAGTTATAGGGCTGGTTGAAGTGCGGCAGGAAGAAGATGTCGAGCAGCTTCAGCCTGTCTATGGTCACCTTCTCCTCGATCGCGAGCGAGAA
>JAISQP010000208.1 GCA_031274115.1 Synergistaceae bacterium | reverse complement strand
TCGCCCTTGAAGTCGATCAGGACAAAGCTCACCTCGTGCGGATGGAAGTTCAGCGCGACCGACAGGAGCCACGTAGTCAGTGTCTCGCTCTTTCCCCAGCGCGTTGCTCCCGCGACTATCCCGTGCGGCCCCATGCCTTTTTCGTGAATGTCGAAGTAGAACGTCTCCCCGTTCTCCCTGACGCCCAATGGAGCGGCGATGCTTTTGAAAGGCGCGCTGCTCAACCAGCGGCCCATCACGTCAAGATCCTCCACTCTGTTTGCTTCGTAGCCCTGAAGGAACGTAATGTAGTCCGGCATGGAGGCGGTCGCGGCGGACGAGCGAAGGCGTACCGGCGCAAGGCTCCTCGCGAATTCGTCTGCAAGGCTTCTGGATATCCTCTCAGGCGCGAATGAAACTCTGCTGGCCGCGCTCGACTTCAATTGGAGGGAACAGGCGGCGTCATCGCAGTTGACTATTGCCTGGCATTCGCCGGGAAGCAGCCCTATATCCCCATAAGCGTAAACCACCGTCACCCCGAATTGAGGGGACTCTGGCAGTATCTGCTCGCCGCTGTCCTCGACGAGGGATTTGTCGGCTAACAGCAGAAAAAAAATCGGCGTCTCCACGCCTTTTCGCTCGTTCGACGCGCTTCTGCGGCGGGATTTGAGCAGGTCCCCCATCTCGCGGAGCAGAGGGCGCGCGTCCTCAGAGGCGCAGGCGATGTACCGCTCCGATCTGTCCGGGTTCCAGACATGCGGGAGCCAGCGCATCCACTCCCATTCTCCGCGCTCGCTCTCGGGGTACACACAGACTAATTTTACGTCTTCGTAGGAATGATGGGCGGCAACGCCCATAACTATGGTCCACGCCGTCTTCTTTATGGCGGACCTGCTTCCGGCAAGCCCTGTTATCGTAGAGGACATAAAAGAGTGGGTCGCCGGGACGCCGGTCAGCGTCGCGTGCTTTTCCCTGAGGGACTGGGCTTCTTTCAAAAGCGGGTCTTCCTCGATGGCGAGCTGCGGTTTCGGGATTTTTACGTTTACGTTTGATCTCGTCCGCGACGATCCAAGCCGCACCTCCAGGAAATCGCCATCCGTCACGGCGCGTTCCCATAACCTGCGGCTGATTCGCCCCGCTATGCCGACGCATTCATAGACGCTTGGGTTTACCGCGTCGAGCGCGTGAAGGAACCTCGTTTCCGCGTCGGTGATTATGGCGTCCATGCTTTTCAGGTGCTCGTCGTATTTCTCGCGCGCAAGCCTCTGAGTCTCGTTCCATTTTTTCATCTGGGACTTGTGGTTAACTATAGATATGAAGATGCTGACAGAGGACATCGGGACAGTATAATACAGCATCGTCCGATTCTTCATCAAAAACGACACCGACACCATCACCAGAATCATCATGGCCGGCGGCAACAGCACTGACAGCCATGAGACCGACGGCTTTGCCCCCCTGTTCGGCGGCGGCAGTATATCCGCTTCCATCGTCTCCGCCTCTGGTTTGAGGCGAGGCGAGCGCTGAAAATAAGGATACGGCGTTCCCTTTGGCGAGCCGGCTGCAAGGTTCGTGAATTTCAACTTTGGCGACAGTTTGACGCTTCCCGCTGTATTGTTGAAGTAAAGCGCGTTTTTGCGAAAGATGAACTCCCACCCGCCGATGAAGACCGACGAATTGTCCTTTAGCTGCGCCGATTTGACGGCCTCGCCGTTTACGAAGGTCCTGTTAGTGCTGCCCAGGTCCTCCAGAATCCAAGCTCCGCCGTGCGCGCGGATCACGGCGTGTTTAGACGACACCTGCGGACTGATGAGACAGATGTCGTTTCTCTCCGAACGGCCCAGTCTTATCTCCTTTTGGCCCGCGACGGATATAGCGCCCTCCAGGTCACAGCGTTTCTCGAACACCGACATGGACAACACTTCGGCAACCCTGGCAATGTCGCCGACCGACAGCATGCGATTGGTAGTCTGTTCACCGCGGATCTGCATGGGCGCGACGGACGCAACGTGAATGCCGCTCTCTGTGGATGAGACGGTCAGGTGTGCGGACGCGAGCCCGAAGCCGGCAATGGAAAGAGAATCGTCTTCCCCTGACCCTATTGTCACGGCGTCGCCGCGCGTCAGCTCCAGTTCATAAATTTCGCCCTCCGCGTAAAAGACAAGCAGATAATCGAACAAACGTACACCTCACCGTCAATGCCGCCGCGATACGGACGTCAGCCACTCGTCTAACGTCATCTCGATCTCCACCTTATACGAATTTCCGTCAATGCCCGCTGCCCGCAGACTGTGTCTTCCGATACGCCCATATACGCCGCGCGTCCCGTCCCTGTGATATGTTTCACGGAGAAAATCCCGCCTGAACTCGAGCAGGTTTCGCCTGGCGTCGGTGAGAGCGGCGCGGCGGGCCAGCAGCCTCGCTCGCGGGGCGTTCCCCTCGATGCGACCTGCGCCGTGAGCGACTATCCCGTTCTCCGTCACGTAAATTTTAGACTGATATTTCCCCTCCGACGCAAGCTCCCTGACGGCGGCGCCGATGTCCGCGGCGGTCTCCGCCGAGCTTGGCGTCGCGCTGAGGTATAACGACACGCCCGCTCCAGTGAGGAGCATTACGAGCGGCAGAACAATAAATGCGCGAAACCCCGCCGGGCCGTTTCGCTTCGTCGCGACGATTGTCATGGCGGCATTGCCTCCCATCTTCTTGATGTCACATAATCCCTTTATTGAGGTTCGGTTTCTTATCCGGCATCGGCGGAACCGCGGGCATGGATTCAACCGGCGCCTCTTTCGTTTTCTTGCCGCTCACGGTATGGGCGCCGATGGAGTCTATCTCGATTCCGCATTCGTCCAGGTACTCCGCGACTCCCATCGCGGTTCTTTGCGAGATCATGTCGACCGCGAGGACGCCATTCTTGAATCCCCTCTGAGAAACCGTCCCGGATTTTCCAGCCAGTTCCCCAAATGATTTCATGAGCGCGGTTACGTCCTTAAACGAGAGGTCAGATATCTTTATGCTGGTCGTCACGGCCTCCGTCGCGAGCGCGTAAGCTATCTTGTTGACGAGCTCCTTCGACGCTATCGACGTCGCCTCCTTAAAACACCTGGTAGCGCCTTCCTCCACTGTCAGTGCCGGCTTTTCTCCTGTCGCCCGCTCTATGGTCATCGAGCTTACCAGGTATGCCGTCTCCGTGAGCACTGCTTTCAACTGCACAGTGCTCTTAACCCCGTACATCGTTATTCCGCTGATCTTTTGCTTGGCGAAGGGAATCCCCTCCGCCTTGCCGAGTATGATGATGTCGGCGTTCTGTGTGCGGGCGACGTCCATTATCATCGCTGGGTTATCGTACGCCGCGTTGGGGTCTATGCTTGTCAGCGCGCGCGCCTGGTCGGAATCGACCAAACGGTATCCGGCTTTTTCGAAAAGACGAAGCGCCTCGGCCTCTACTCGCGAGAGCGAAATGCCCGCATTCCCCTTTACGCTCTCTTTTATTTTTTTATCCGCGTCGTCATAGACGGCTTCTTCCACGAGGATCATTATCCTCGGGTTTCCGAGCTCCTCGATTACTGCCGGTCCGAGCACTCCGTCGAGAGCCGACACAGCGACCTTGCAGACAGCCTCCAGGCGGAGCGTTCCGTCGTCGTCCACCCGCTCCCTGGTGATGTTCATGCTCTTGACGATGCCTGTGGTCTGGGAGAAAACCTTGTCCCTGACGACCTCGAAATTCTCCGTCTCCGTGATGCCGGTGACAGTGGCGCCAATTGCCTTCTCCAGGGCGTCGCGATATGCGTCGCGTTTTGCTTCCTCGCGGGCTGCGTTTTTGTCCCCGTTTTTGACAGCGGCGTAACCTTCGGCGTCGTCGACCGTGAATATGTCGCCTTCCTTTGTGACGCGGGCGAACGCGGGCTGATTCGCCGACATAACCGCAATAAACGCGAGAGCTGTTGCTATGGCAGTTAATATTCTCGATTTCATTCCGGCGCTCCTACTTGCAAACTATGATAACTTTGCATTCTTTGCGGAAGTCGTATGAGCTGCCCCGCGCCTTTGCCGCCGCGTCGTTCGGAATTACGATGTCGAAATTATCCGACGCCAGCCGCGTTGCTTTGGTCACTATGGGGTTCGTTGCGACGCGCAGCTCGCCCCTTGCATACTCGATGTTATTGTAATAAGTGGCGAGCCCTGACTGCGAGTAAAATTTCTGGTCGGCGAAGTTGATGCCGTAGACCTCGTGTCCTGACGTGTCCACGACGCGAAATGACAGACTGGGAGTGATCGGGAGGTGACGGGCGTCTATCACGAGCCCGGTGTATTTCCCTCTGGTCACCTGCGGTTTCGTGTTTGCCGGCGGTTTCGGCGCTTTGCGAACGGCTTCCTGGCACTGAGGAGCCACCACGACCAATAGTTGGGGGAGCTTTATCCGCCCGGAGACGGTGTACGATTCTCCGTCCCATGTGCCCTCGATCAGCTCGACGTTCTTGATCATGCCGTGGACTTCGGTTCTCACTCTGTCCTCCGCCATGAAATCGTCCATAGTGGTGCGCGAGTCGACCTGAACTCCGACAAGGAACTCCAGCAGGTTGCGCTGCAGGTCAACTACGGCGGCGCGGCGTGCGAGAGCCTTTCCCTGCGCGCCGGCGGCGTTTTTAGGGGCGACGCCCACGCCTGTCGTCTCGATGAAGTTCTGAGTCCAGTCGATGAGATCTCTGTCTTTCTGCTCCACGACTGATTCCGCGGTTGCTCCGGCGCTCGGAGCGGCCAGGCGAAAAAGGAGAAACACGGCTAGAAAAATGAACGAAGTACGCTTCATGACATTACCTCTTCTCGGTTTTATAGTCGCCACCCCCGTTTGGATATGGGCGTTGGTCGTCAGCAGTAAACGGTAATTATTACGGAACACTCTTTTACGAATGTTACCATTATAGCAATTACGCGTCAATATATGCATACCCGTTGCGTCCTGCGCGTCCTGCGCCGCTGGTACATGCGGCTGGGACGCGCGGTTCACACGATCGAAAAAACGCCTCAACAAAGATTTTGTCGAGGCGTTTGCGGAGCTGCGTTGATAAGATCTTTTGCGGCAATCGCGAAAAGGGTAGCAAGGAT
>JAISQP010000183.1 GCA_031274115.1 Synergistaceae bacterium | reverse complement strand
CCCCCCGGCTGCCCACTAAAACCCGGTGGGTGTCCCCGCGGGGGCCGCCCCCGGCGGGGGGGGGGGGGCGCGCCCCCCCCCGGTCCTGATCTTTAGGCTTTGGACTCTAACTTCACTCTTTTTTTGCGGGAGCGTCGGGGGAGACAATCACTATTTGATATATTTTCTCTCCTGACGTAACCAGGTTGAACTCCTCTATGGCGAGGCGTATGACGCCGTCGTCGGTCTTGTAGTAGCTTATCTTCTCCTGAAGCTGCTGGTTTTTCCTGGTCGCCTCCACGAGTTCTTCCATTCTGGATTCGAGAGCGATGGATAGCCGTTCGATTCTGCCCAATTCCTTGAAGAAGGTCATAATGGAGACAGCGGCCAAGAAGGACGCTACAGCGTATACGGCGACCCATCTGATGCGCGGCGCCGGCATCTTGCGTCACATCCGCTCCGGCGCCGAGACGCCGAGCAGCCGGAGCGCGTTGGCTATGGCGATTCTCGACGCGTCGGCGAGCAGGAGCCTCGCTTTCATGACTTCTTCGCCTTCGCCTAAGACCTTTTGCGTGTTATAGAAGGAGTGGAAGGCTTCGGCGATATCGGATGCGTAGAAGGCTATCCTGTGGGGCTCCAGGTTTCGCGCGGCCTTCGCGATCTCCTCGGGCAATCGGGAGATCTCCTTGACGAGGCGGATCTCAGACGGGTCGCTCAACGCTTCCGCGCGCAGTTCCGAGATCGCGGGCATATTTACTCCTCTGACGGCGGCTTCCCTGAGGATGCTGCAAATCCTGGCGTGAGCGTACTGCACATAGTAGACGGGGTTGTCGGCGGATGTCTGTTTCGCGACCTCGAGGTCGAAGTCGAGGTGGCTGTCGCACTTCCTGCTGACAAAATAGAACCGCGCGGCGTCCTTTCCCACCTCGTCCATTACCTCGCGCAGCGTGACAAACGTGCCCTCTCGCTTCGACATGGCGACAGGGACTCCATTTCTGAGAAGGCTGACGAACTGTATCAGAAGGAACCGTAGATTCTCGTCCTTCGCGCCGAGAGCTTTATTGACGGAGCGGATGCGAGGGATGTAACCGTGATGGTCCGCGCCCCAAACGTAGATCAGCTCGTCGAAGCCGCGCTCGTACTTGTTCTGGAGATACGCCGCGTCGGACGTGAAGTATGTGGGGACGCCGTTGTTCCTGATCATAACGCGGTCCTTGTCGTCGCCGAAAGCGGTCGATCTGAACCATACGGCGTTGTCGCTATCGTACGCGAAGCCGTGAGATTTCAAGAGCTCTATCGTCCTTGGCACTATATCGCTCCCGTAAATCGACTTCTCGGAAAACCAGACGTCGAAGTTCACCCCGAAGTCGGCGAGGTCTTTTTTTATCATCTCCAGCACCGCCGCGCACGTCTCATCGCGGAAGAACGCCGCGGTTTCCTCCAGCGGCTCGTTCGCCGGAGATTCTCCGCGCCGCTTGAGGATCTCTCCGGCTATGTCGTCGATGTAGTCTCCCGGATAGCCGTCGCTTGGGAACGGCGCTTCGTCTCCCCTGCCGAGGAGAGCGAAATATCTGGATTGCGTCGATTTGCCGAGATTCTCCATCTGCAGTCCCGCGTCGTTGATGTAATATTCGCGCTCGACGGTCCAGCCGGAGAATTCGAGCACGGATGACATTACGTCGCCGACCGCCGCGCCGCGCCCGTGTCCAAGATGTATCGGACCGGTCGGGTTGGCGCTCACGAACTCCACCTGAACCTTGCGCCCACGCCCCGAATCGCCGCGTCCGTAATCGGCGCCCTTTTCTATCGCGTTCCCTATGATATTGGCTATCCAGTTGTTCGCCATCGTAAAGTTGAGGAACCCAGGGGGAGCGACCTCCACGGAGGCGATGTCTCCGCCGGTTCTCATTCTGGACGCTATCTCACCCGCGAGGTCAACCGGCTTTGCGCGGAAGACCTTTGCGAGCTGCATCGCGGCGTTCGTCGCCCAATCGCCCTGCCCCTCGCGTTTCGGGCGCTCCAGCAGAATCGATAAACCCTCCGGCGTTCGGACGCCCCTCGAAGACGCGACTTCCTCGATGGCTTCCCTTATCGCCAATATAAGCTGTTCCTTTTTATCATCCATTCAGTATACCCCCAAAATTATTACGGCAAAACAAAACCGGCGCGCGTCGCGGTGATTGCGGAGCGTTCTTATTTTCTGAGCGGAACGGTCATCTGCGCCCATCCGCGCGCTAACGCGAGCTGGTCTAAGATGCGTTTGGCAAGCGTCTGATCGATCGCCGCGGAGCGCACGATCCATTTTGAAGAAGCCTCGAGCCGAGATTTCCTTTCCCAGTGGACTATGGATTCGCCGATCATCGCCTTCGAGTCTCCGTGCTGCGTTTTAGCAGGCAGGGCGACGGTCCTGTATCCCTTGGGCGTCGATATCACGATGTTTTGCTCGAAGACAAACGGGAAACAGAAGACGAACCCTTCGTTATCGTTTGGAATATCTCCGAATGTGACGGGGACCCCGCCCGGGATCCTCATGAGTATATCTTTGCCCGACACGATCCCGAGAGGCGCGCGAACGCGGAAAGTCATCCTATAACCGCTGCCCGACTGAGACACAGACGCCGTTTCGAATCTGATCCCAGGCACGCTGAACGCGATTGTCCTCTGGATGTCGTCCGCTGCGTCTTCGACGGACGGCAGGTTTCCGTTCGATACGATATTGGTCCAGCCCCCCGTAACAGTGATGTCGAGCGAACCGGCCGCGACGCCGTTCTCATCGATGCCGAGCCTCCATGACTCAGTCAGCGTGTGGTCCGCCGCGTTTCCCCTCGGCAGGGTGATTCTGTTGACGTTATTCCCGTCGAATCGGTAGACTGTCGCTCCGTAGAGCGACGGCGAAAGCCTGCCAAACTCGGATGACTGTCCGGCCGTGAAGTAAATGTCCGAGGCGCTTCCGCGGCTCAAGACCAGAACGGGTTCCCGCCAGTTTGCGGCGGAGTCCGGACCGTCCTGCCTGACCGGCGTCTTCTGGCTCCAGAAGACCTTTACGCTATACCCCAGCGACTCCATCCATTTCCCCGCGATCAGGGTTCCCTCCCATGCCGTCCACGGACCGCCGCCGCTGACAAACTCCCTGCC
>JAISQP010000118.1 GCA_031274115.1 Synergistaceae bacterium | reverse complement strand
CTTTCAGGTTGATATCCTTCTCTTTCAGCCCGTTGCCCAACGCCCCCGGGTCATGTCCGCCGTGCCCGGCGTCTACGACAACGAGACGTTTCCGGGCGCGCCCTCCCTGGAGAGGAGCGGACGGAAACGTGTTGATCGTCCCCGACTCCCCGGAAGGAACACCTGGCCGCGTTGTTTCTATCGAAACCGGAGCGCCGCTGAAATAAAAGTCGACGACATATCGCGGCGGATCCTGCACCCAGAACGATTTTACCCTTGACGCCGAGTGTTTGAACGCGACTGCTACGCTTCCCGCAGATTGAACCGCCTCGACTTCCAGTGGACTCCATGGGCTTTTTTCGTTGATCGGCAAGGCCGACGCGCCGGAGAAAACGACCTCGTACCGGTTTGGGGACTCTTTTATCTCCACCCCGGTCTGAGATGAAATATCGATGACCGCTCTATAAGCGTCAATCTGCTCGCCCCACCTGACCTTCGAGACCAGAACAGCGGAACCGCTCTTCGAAGGCGTCGATTTCGGAGTCGAAACACTCTCGATCCTTGGCGCGACAGGCGCGTTAGCCGCCGGCTGAACCCTTCCAGCGCCCTGATCCACCCACCTCAAGTTTGACGGGCGCGCAGCGCTCGAAAGGAAATGGCTCATCGCCTGGAGAGACGCCGAGGCATCCCCCCACCAGTGGCCGTCCTCGAAAAAAACAGCCGATGGCATGGGGAAAACCGCCCCGTTGACCCTCGCGACATTAGAACCGCTCCAAAACTCGATCTTTCTCTCCGAGTACACGGAGACAAGCCCTCCGGGCTGTGGAGAGGGAGCGAGGCCCAGGCTCGTCAGCATCTGATCGAGAGCCGCGTATTTCATTCCGTCGCGCTCCAGAAAGGCGACGCTCCCCTTTCTTATGTCCCCCTGCATGAGATCCATGTCCGCCGCGGAAGATGCGTATGAAAAGGCAAGGATGAACAGCGCCGACAAAACCATGAGCCGACAAACTCTTCCGCCTCTTTTTAGGTCAGGTAAAACAGACCGCTTCACGAAAGTCTCGCGCGGTTTCCCGGAACTCTCAATTTCCAGCAACCGCAACGTCCTCCACAACCACGGTCGAAGCGCCGGAAGAGCCGAAGAACTCAAGGTCGCTGCCGACGGCTGTAATTTTTTGAAGCATGTCGAGCAAATTCCCGGAGATCGTAACACCGGCCACCGGCGCGCCCGGAACGCCGTTTTTTACGTGAAGTCCCTTCGCGCCGAGTGAAAAATCTCCGCTCACAGGGTTGAGAGTATGCAGCCCCATGAGCTCCAGCACCCAAAAACCGTTTTCCGTTCCCCTTAACAGCGAGTCCGCGGATTCGGCGCCTGGCGACAGGATGAGATTGGACGTCCCCACGTCAGGCAGGCTCGAAAGGCTTCTTGAAGCGTTCCCGGTCGACGCGACGCCGTCTTTCGCGGCATACTGCAGATTATACAGATAACTCGACGCCGCTCCGGATTCGATCAAAACGGTCCTTCCTGTCGGGGCGCCCTCTCCGTCGAACGACGAAGAACCCAGCCTGCGGGGCAGTCGCGCGTCGTCTACAAGCGTCACGGCTTTCCCCGCTATCCGGGTTCCGAGTTTCCCTTTCATGAGCGAGCGTCCCCTATGAACGTCTGACGCGCAGAAGAGTTCCCCTATCTCGTCGATCAAGGAGGCGGACACTTCAGGATCCAGCAGAAGGGTGTACTTTCCGGTCTTCAGAGGCTTGCCTCCGAGTATCCTAGTCGTCTTATCGACGGCTTGCGCGGCGTACGAGAGAAAGTCCACGTCCTCGAGATGACGTTCGCCCTTGCCGTAGGCGCCCATCTCGAAGGATTCTCCATCCTGAAGGACTACCGCCGTTCCGCACGAAATGGACGTGGCGCGTTTCCACCCGCAGACACCGGCGGTTGACGCGTAAAAGGACTCCCCAACGCCGTCCCCCCACGACGCCGAGCGCACCGATACGATCCTGGGATCGCGGGCGCGAGCCTCCCGGGTCATCTCCAAACAGGCGTTCATGCGCATCTCAGGCGTGACCGCGACCGCCACTGACGCGTCGTACTGATCGAGGTCCAAGTCCTCGGCGATCGGCCCCGAATAAAGCGTTATACCTTCCTCAGGCTCCGAGGCGAGGCAGTTTGCGCGGCTCCAGTCGAGCATGTTGTTCATCGCGCCTCGGGAGAAGTTATTTCCGTAAGCCACTCCCTGACGTCCGCCTTCTCCAATGAGGCGCAGACCTATGCCTCCCGAAACGCCGGAGGAGTTTTCCTCCGGCGCCCCATCAAGAAGACTGAGGCTGTGGGACTCGCTGAAAAAATACAGGACGTCGGCGCCCGTGACTTCACTGTATGAAACAGCGCGGTCGAGAAGCCACGAGGCCAGCGCCTCCACTTCTTCCCGTTCTCTCCTCAGGTCCGTCACTTCGAGAGGACCTCTTTTATTATCAGCGACGCTCTCCTTACAGAGCTTGCGTCCAATCCAAGATGTGTCACCATGCGAATCCTTCCCCCTCCCGCCGATCCTATCAAAAGCCCCCTCTTCGCGCAGCGCCAGATCAGCTCCCTGACCTCAAAGCTATCGCCGCACAGGCTGAAATACACCATATTGGTCCTGCGCCTAGCGCTCTCCACGGCAAGCCCTATCTCCTCAAGACGGCTCGCCAGGGCGGCCGCGTTGACGTGGTCCTCGCGAAGACGGCCCCTCATATCCCGCAAAGCTACTAATCCGGCGGCGGCGGCTATTCCAGACTGTCTCTGGCCGCCGCCAAGAGCTTTTCTGAACTTACGGGCGCGCGCGATAAATTCCGAGCTTCCGCATACGACAGAGCCCATTGGCGCCCCGAGACCCTTTGAGAGACAGAACTGAATGGAATCCGCCTTCGAAGAGTACTCTTTTACGTCGACCTCGAAATAGGCGGTGGCGTCGAATATCCTTGCGCCGTCGACGTGTATCTTCAACCCGAGCGACCTCGCTTCCTCAACCGCGGCGGTAAATGTCACGGGTTCCACCGGTACGCCGCCGGCGCCGTTATGCGTGTTCTCAAGCGTGAGAAGCGTCGTGTGCGCGTAATGAACATTGCCGGCCGGCTGAAACGCCCGGCGTATCGACTCAGGATCGGGACACCCGCTCGAGTCGTCAAGGGGATACGGCATCACTCCCGCAATGCTCGCGACGTTACCGCATTCGTTTCTCCAGGTATGGGAGTTCACTCCCATCAAAACTCCCTCTCC
>JAISQP010000027.1 GCA_031274115.1 Synergistaceae bacterium | reverse complement strand
GCAAGCTCCTCGAACAGGCTCTCGGCGCCGACAAGGCGCAGGACATTCTCCGCAGGATCACGGCGAGCCTGCAGGTTCGTCCCTTCGACTTTGTCAGGCATACAGATCCGCAGCAGCTCTTGAGCTTCATTCAAAACGAACACCCGCAGACTATCGCGCTCATCCTGTCGTATCTGTCGCCGGAACAGTCCGCTCTTGTCCTTGGCGGGTTGGCGCCGGCCGCGCAGTGGGATGTGGCGCGCCGCATAGCGAAGATGGACCGTATAACTCCCGAGGTCCTGAGGGAGGTGGAGCGCGTGCTGGAGAGAAAACTGTCGACCGTCATGGGACAGGATTTCACCATAGCGGGCGGCATAGACGCCGTTGTAAACCTGATAAACCGCGTGGACAGGGGCACGGAGCGAAATATTATCGAAGCTCTGGAGGAGCAGGACCCGGAGCTTGCGGAGGAGATAAAGAAGCGGCTGTTTATGTTCGACGATATCGGCGGCATGGACGACCGTTCCCTGCAGAGGGTCCTGCGCGAGGTGGATCTGAAGGACCTCGGGCTTGCCCTGAAAGGCGCGTCGGAGGACTTGCGCCAGAAGTTCTTCAAGAATATGTCCAAGCGCGCGGCGGACATGCTCAAGGAGGACATGGACTTCATGGGGCCGGTTCGCGTGCGTATGGTGGAGGAAGCCCAGCAGAAAATTGTGAATGTCGTTCGCGCTCTCGAGGAGGCTGGAGAGATCGTGATCGCCCGCGGCGGAGAGGAAGAGATAGTTGTCTAACGCTTCGCGTCAGCGTTTGATAAGGGCGGTGAGGCTTCTGCCCGGCGCTGTGCGGGTAGGACGCGGGGGGATCGAGGAGATAATCCCGGACGGGCAATCCATAGACAAAAGCGGGCAAAAAGAGCGCAACGCTGGGGAGGAATCGCCGCTGGCCGCCGCCGAGGCGGAGCTCCGCACTCTCAAGTCGGAACTCAGGAGCCGTGAGGCGGAGCTTGTGGAGACGAGGTCGCGGATGAGCGCGCTTAACTCCGGCATGGAAGCGATGAAAGAGGAATTGGAGGCGGAAAAGAAGGCGTTTTACGAAAACGCGACGAAGGAGGCCGAAGCGCGGAAAGAGGCTTCCGCCAACGAGGGACGCGAGCAGGGTTACGCTAAGGGATACGCCGACGGTCTCGTTAAATCCGAGGAGGACGTTCGGTCGGAGTACGAGGGCAGGTTCGCCGACGCTCTCAAAACCCTGTCCGTTATCAACGATTCGCTCGTCTCTTCGAGGGAGAAGCTCGCCCTTCAGCACACTCCTCAGTTGATTCGCCTGTGGGAGGCCGTGCTCCAGAGGATGCTTCACGCCAGAGTAGAGATGGACTCGGAGGCGGTCGGCCGTGTTCTGGAATATATTCTGAGGCGCGTGAGTGACAGGGAGAGGATAATTATCTGCCTCAACCCCGCCGATGTTTCGGCGGTAGAGGGAAGCAAGGAGAGTCTGATGGACTCCATCAGAGGCGTTAAGTTTTTCGAAATACTCTCGGATGACCACGTGGACAGGGGGAGCTGCCTCATTGAGACTAACCTCGGGATTTACGACGCCAGATGGAGAACCCAGTTGGAGCAGGTTTCCTCAGAGGTGCAGGGCTTGATTATGGAGTGTATCGCGAAAGATGGCGGAGACGACAGCGGCGGTTGAGAGCGATGTAAGCGTCAGCGTCGCGGACCTCTTTGAGACTCTCGCGGGGCGGCTTGTCCAGACGGAGCTTATCCGCATCAACGGGCGGGTCGTCCAGGTCGTCGGTCTTGTCATAGAGTCTCAGGGTCCCGACGTGCAGATAGGAGACCTCTGCGAAATCCGATTCCGCAACCGCGGGACGATTCTGAGGGCCGAGGTCGTCGGCTTCAAAACCGACAGGGTTCTTCTGATGCCTCTTGGCGACCTCTCGGATATCGGCCCGGGGTGCGACGTGTTATCAATGGGCCGCCCCCTTGGCGTAAATGTCTCGAACGCGCTTCTGGGGCGCGTGCTGGACGGGCTGGGCAACCCTCTCGACTCGCTCGGGCCTGTGCCGGCGATCGATTACTACCCATTGATGTCGACGCCTCCTCATCCGTTGCGCCGCCAGATGATCGAAAAGCCGCTCTCCGTCGGTGTGAAGGTAATAGACGGACTTCTCACGCTCGGACAGGGCCAGCGCGTGGGAATCTTCGCGGGTTCCGGGGTCGGGAAGAGCGTCCTTCTCGGAATGATGGCCAGGAACACGGAGGCGGACGTGAACGTGATAGCCCTCGTGGGCGAACGGGGACGCGAGGTGAAGGAGTTTCTGGAGAGGGATCTTGGGGCAAAAGGGCTCGCGCGCTCCGTGGTGGTGGTCGCCACGTCGGATCAGCCGCCGCTCGTCCGCCTGAAGGCGGCGCTTACCGCGACGGCTGTCGCCGAGTACTTCCGGGACCTCGGGAAAAACGTTCTTCTGATGATGGACTCGGTCACGAGGGTGGCGATGGCGCAGCGCGACGTCGGGCTCGCCATAGGCGAACCGCCGGCGACGAGAGGATATACCCCCTCGGTGTTCGCGTTTCTTCCCAGGCTGCTCGAGCGCTCAGGCGCCGGTGAGCGCGGGAGCGTTACGGCGGTATACTCCGTTCTCGTAGAGGGCGACGACATGAACGAGCCAGTGGCGGACGCGGTGCGGGGCATACTGGACGGACACTTTGTCCTGAGCCGCGATCTCGCCGCGAAGTACCACTATCCCTCCGTGGACGTGCAGCGCAGCATAAGCCGCGTGATGCCCAGCGTGGTCTCCGACGGCCAGTACCAAGCGGCAGGGAGGGTGCGCGAGCTTCTGTCAATCTTCGAGGGAGCGCAGGACCTGATAAATATCGGAGCGTACAAGGCGGGGAGCAATTCAAAGATCGACTGGGCCCTATCGCACATAGAATCGGTCGACGCGTTTTTGAAACAGGGCATGAACGAGAGCTTTTCTTTTGACGATACGGTGAGCCGGCTTCTGGAACTGGCGGCGAGATAAAGGGGGCGTGGTTCGATATGGCGGACGAATTGAAGCGCTTCAAGAGGGTACTCCACGTTCGCGAGGTAGAGCGCGAGATCACCCAGGGCGAGCTTGCGGAGAAGATGCGGGAGGAGGAGTTTATTCTGGGCAGAATGAACTCCATAAAGGAAAAGCGCGACGACGCCCTGGCAAGTTTCTGCTCGGAGAGAGGCGTGGTCTCGCTGCAGCAGCTCTGGTTCGAGCGGCAGAGCCTCGACGTAATGGAAAAAAACCTGGACGCGAACCGGCAGGAACTTGATCTGTGCAGGGCAGAGATCGAGGAGACGAAGACGGTCCTGCTCGAACGCCACCGCAATGTCGAACTCATGGAGCGTTTCGTC
>JAISQP010000176.1 GCA_031274115.1 Synergistaceae bacterium | reverse complement strand
GGCAGTATCTCAGGCTCCATCTCCACGATGGTCGTCTTCGTTCCAAACGAGCTGTAGACCGTTGCGAGCTCGACTCCGATAACCCCTCCGCCTATTATGACCATGCTCTTAGGAACGGCGCCGAAGGAAAGGGCGCCGGTCGAATCCACGCACTGCGGCGATTCAATGCCCTTTATCGGCAGTTTCACCGGTTTGGACCCTGCCGCTATGATAATCTTATCGGGAGTGATCGTCGTCTCCTCCGCATCGCCTTTTATCGACAGCGTTTTACCGTCTTTGAACGAAGCGCATCCGCTCAGGACATTCGCCTTGTTTGCCTTCAGGAGCGAGCGGACTCCGCCGACCAGCCTGTTCACGATCTTCTCCTTGTGTTTCTGCACCTGAGCGAAGTCTACGGTCGGTTCGGCTGTAATTCCAAACTCGGCGCCGCCCCTCGCTATGTCCAGGAGATGCGAGCTGTGAAGCAGAACCTTCGTGGGTATGCATCCGACGTTGAGGCACGTTCCCCCAAGCTTGTTCTCCTCTATCAACGTCACCTCGGCCCCGAGTTGAGCCGCCCGAATCGCGGCGACATAACCTCCGGGGCCGCCTCCAATTACCGCGACCTTAACAGTGTCAGACATTAAAAATCCTCCCTACAGCAGCAGAAGAGCCGGATTTTCCATCCTCTTCCTGATATCCGCCAGGAACTGCGCCGCAACCGCCCCGTCCACAGCTCTGTGGTCGGTGGTGAGGGAGAGCCTGAGCAAAGGTTTCACGACGAACTGTCCGTTTACTGGCACGACGGTATCCTTGATGGCGTTTACTCCAAGGATAGCGACCTCGGGCTGGTTGATTATCGGCGAGAAGCTTTCGATGCCGTACATGCCGAGATTGCTGATCGTGAACGTACCGCCCGTGAGGTCGTCCGTCGAAAGGGAATTGCCGCGGGCCCTCTCCGCCAACGACGCAAGATCGGATGTCAGTTCGGAGATGCCTTTTGCGTGAGCGTCCCTTATCACCGGCACGAGCAGACCGTCTGGAAGCGCCACGGCCACGCCCATGTTGACGTAATTTCTGTAGACGATGCTATCTCCCTCTATTGTGCAGTTGAGGTTCGGGTGAGCCAAAAGCGTTCGAGAGACGATGTAGACGATAAAATCAGTATACGACGCCTTTATCCCCTCGGCCTTCAGCGAAGCCCTCATCCCGGCAAGCGCGGTCACATCCACGCTGATGTCCAGCGTCACAGCCGGGCTCGTGTGCCAACTTTCAGTCATGCGCTGGGCAATTACCCTGCGCATACGGGTCATCGGCTTCGACTCGGTCGCGCCCCGACCCGAGGAAGCGGCAAGCAGCTTCTCGACGTCAGACTTCATAATTCTCCCCTCCGTCACGCCCGCGTCCGAGGGTGAGATACCGCTCTCCGACAACATCTTTGCGGCTGTCGGAGAGATCTTCACTCGCGAAGGGTCAAAGCTCTCGATGTCCTTGAGCTCCACTCGGCCGCCCGCGCCGCTTCCCGTCACGAGAGACAGATCTATCCTCCTCTCCCTGGCGAGTTTTCTGGCGGCGGGAGAGGCGACGATTCTGGCTCCAGGCTCAGCCGTGGCTGGCGTTGGAGCGGTCTGGGCCGCAACCGAAGCCGAAGCTTCCTTAGCGGCCGGAGCGCCGGATTGGGCGAGAAGGAACGATATGTCCTCGTTCGCCTCGCCGATTACGGCGACCGGAGAGAGGCACGGAGCCAAACTGCCGCTGGGGAGGATTATTTTTAAAAGTATGCCCTCGTAGGCCGACTCTATCTCGTTCGTGAGTTTATCCGTTTCGAGCGAATAGAGTACGTCTCCCTTTTTGATTATGTCGCCCTCCGCTTTGTACCATTTGCTCAGCGTTCCCTCGGTCATTGTCAGGCCAAGTTTTGGCAAGACAAGCAATGTGGCCATCTTATACTCTCCTCCATATCAGTTGGCTATTCTGAAAAACCCATCAGCATGCGCCTTTTCAAGGGTTTTGTGAATGTCTACGCGCCACGGTCCGCTCCTGTCGACACAAAATTCCACTCGTTCTCCGGCGTCGATCTGTATCTCGCGCTCCCCGTCGAGGGCCACTACGCAGTTTTTGTCTATCTTCTGCGGAAACTTCGTCCCCAGCTCGTACCTGCGCGCGTCCGACAGTCCTATCCGCCGCACAATTCCGGGCGCTATTGGCGCCGTTAACAAAACCATCTCTCCGCCCATCTCTATCGCATATCCGAAGTCGTCCTCCGGAGTCACTATTTCAAAGACGCCGATCGCGGCGGAGAACCCTATGCTCGCCGGATGCGACCTGGTCGCGATGATTTTGCGAACGGACGAGATGTTCCAGATCGCCCTCGCTCCGATGCATATGTCGTTCGAGATGACCGCGTCGACAAGGGCGATGTCGGAGAGTTCTCCGTCGCGGTATACCTCGATCCTTTTGTCGTGGACGCATGTGCTTCTGGGTTCGGAAGAGAGGGCCGTGACAGCGGCAGTCATGCCGGCGACGGTGCCCTCGATCATCGTAGGGTACACGTTGTTCGTACCTGTGGAAATCGGGATTATCGGAACGTCTCCGATTCCCTTCGCCACGGCTCGGCTCGTACCGTCTCCACCCAGCACAACAACGCAGCCGACGTTCAGCTCGTTCATCCTCCGGGCAGCCTCCATCGAGTCGGAAGCGGCGGCCTCGATCCTCATCTCCAGCGTCTTGCATTCGATGCGGAGCGAGCCCTCGGCTGTCAGCTCTTCGCTGACCTTTTCGCCCATCATGAAACTGTCCGGCATGATATATACCTCGTCTACCCCGTAGCCTTGAGCGGCCAGAACGATGCGTTTGACAATGTTTACCTTCTCGTTGTTGTCAATAACTGTGGCGTACGAGACAAGCCGCCTGATATCCTTTCCGGACGCTGGGTTTGCAATGATACCTATGGATGCCATCGGCCCTCTCCTTATGCTCTACGCGACCGTCTTATTCCCGCGGCCCGGCGATTCTCACGCTACCCGCTTTATCGCGTTGACGACGTCCTGCGAGTTAGGGAGCATGACCTGCTCCAAAACCGGCGCGAACGGCACTGGGGAGTTGAGGGCGCCGACTCGCACAACTGGAGCGTCGAGCAAGTCGAAGTAATCCTCGGCGATAATCGCCGATATCTCGCCGGCGTACCCGCCGCGTTTGTTCTCCTCTGTCACGATGACCACCTTGTGCGTCTTCGAGACGGATTCCCTGATAAGCTCTACATCGAGAGGATAGAGCGAACGCGGATCGAGAACCTCTACGCTGATACCTTGCCCTGACAGAGTCTCGGCGGCGGCGAGCGATTCGTGGACCATCTTGCCGGTGGCTATTACGGTCACGTCTTTGCCGGTCCGTTTGATCTCGCCCTTTCCAATCGGGATGGGCTTGATGGCCCCAACCTCGCCCTTCAATCCGTATATCGCTTTATGCTCTACGTAAACGACCGGATTGTCATCATCGATCGCGGAGAGCATCAATCCCAGCGCATCCTGCGGCGTCGACGGATAGACGACCTTGAGGCCGGGAACGTGGGTGACCCAGGCTTCGAGCGACTGAGAGTGCTGCGCCGCCGCGCCTAGCCCGCCACCGGCGGGGAGACGCAGCACAAGAGGCATCGAAATATGGCCTCCGAACATATAACGCATCTTAGCAGCCTGATTGACGAGCTGATCCATGCCCACGGTGAGGAAGTCGATGAACATCAGCTCGGCTATCGGGCGAAGCCCGGTCGCCGCAGCGCCGACGGCGCAACCGACGATGACTCCCTCGGAGATCGGAGTGTCTCTGACCCGCTCGCCTCCGAACTCGTCGAACATCCCTATCGTTAAGCCAAAACATCCTCCAAACGCACCGACGTCCTCCCCGAAGAGGATTACGTTCTCGTTTTCGCGCATACGGATGCTCATACCCTCGCGAATTGCCTCTCCATATGTCATGATGCTCATCTTACGCGCACCTCCTCGATAATATCGGAATAGATGTCAACGACTACGCTTGCCGGGTCGGGCGTCGGGCTGTCGTCAGCAAAGCGGACAGCTTCCTCTATAGCCTTCTTGACAGACTCGTCAATCTCTTTGATGTCAGCTTCGGAAAGCAGTTCGTTTTTGAGGACGAAGTCGCGGAAACGTGGAATCGGGTCCTTCTCCAGCCACGCCTTCTGCTCCTCCGTCGGCTTGTACGCGCCCGGGTCGCCCTCGAAATGCCCCCTGTGTCTGTAGGTCTTGCACTCGATGAGGGAGGGGCCGAGTCCCTTGCGGGCCCGAGCGATGGCCTCTTTGGCGGCCTCGTATACCGCCATTACGTCGTTGCCGTCGACCGCAAGCCCCGGGACTCCGTACGATCCCGCGCGATCCGCAATGTCTTTTATCGCCTGGTGTCTCGCCTGAGACATCGATATCCCGTAGTAGTTGTTCTCGCAGACATAAACTACCGGAAGCTTCCATATGCTGGCGAGGTTCAGCGCCTCGTGGAATGTTCCCTGATTTGTAGACGCGTCGCCGAAGAAACAAACGCAGACCTGTTCGGTATTCTTTAATTTCGCGGAAAGACCGGCGCCCACTGCGATATTGTGCCCCGCTCCGACAATTCCGTTGGCGCCAAGGATGCCGCGTGATGCGTCGGCGATGTGCATGGAGCCGCCCTTGCCCTTGCAATAGCCAGTGGCTTTTCCAAAGAGTTCAGCCATCATAAACTTGAGGTCTCCGCCTTTTGCGATGATGTGCCCGTGCCCTCTGTGGGTGCTCGTAATAAAATCATTTTCCCTCAGATTCTCGCATACCCCTGTCGCAACTGCCTCTTCGCCGATGTACAGATGGACGAACCCAGGAATCTGTCCCTCTGCGAACCGATTCATGGCCGTCGTTTCGAACTCGCGAATCTTTCTCATACAGGTGTACATGTTGCGGAACGACACTTCACTCTCTTTCATGGCAATCCCCCTCTTTTCGCTGACAAATCAGTCGGTCAACCAGACTTCCACGCAGGCAATAGCGGCTTCGATGCTATTGTCTTTATCCCCGAACTCTGGCATGTACATACCGGGGACGT
>JAISQP010000126.1 GCA_031274115.1 Synergistaceae bacterium | reverse complement strand
AACTGTCCATAACCGACGTCGACCGCCGCTACGCGGCGCGCTCCTCTTGCCAGAAGCGCCTGAGTGAAACCTCCGGTCGACGCGCCGATATCTACGCAATCCAGACCCGAGGCGTCTATCTCCCACTCGTCGAGGCCTTTTATCAGCTTGATGGCGCCCCTTCCGACCCATCGGGCCTCGTCACCGCCCGAGACCGTTATCTCGGCTTCCTGTGAAAACATCGACGCGGGCTTTTTTTGAGGAAAACCAAAGACCTTGACCGCCCCGCGTGATATCAGTTCCTTCGCCGCGTCCCTGGACTGCGCCAGCCCTTTTTCGACGAGGAGCCTGTCAAGACGCCTCAGCGTCGAAATTTTTCGCCCCGTCATCGCCGTCATCAATATCGCCACGATGCCCTGCCAAACTGTATAAATCCGAGACTGCCCTCATAACGCCGGAAACCGTCAAGCCCTGTTCGTCGAGCTGTTCCTTCCTGGATGCGTGCGCTATATAGCAGTTCCTGACTCCAAGCGCCGTAACCCTGCACCCGAGACCGAGAGCGGCGGCACGGGCCGCGATCGATTCGCCGACTCCACCTCTGACGTAGCCGTCCTCCGCAACCACGACAAAGGAATGTCCTGTCAAAAGCTCGTCTATTGTCTCCCAATCCATAGGCGCCGCAAATCGAAGATCCACGGCGGAGGGACCGGCCGCGTTTTTCGCGGCGCACTCCGCCGCCGCCGCGAGCAGGGTCTCTACGACGCCGCCGATTCCAATGAGGCACAGTTCGGTCCCTCGCCTCAATACTTCGGCCTTCCCCCACGGCGCGGGGAAAGACGCCTCCCCTCTGGCTATGGACTCGGGCGCAAACCCCTTCGGATAGCGCATCAACACCGGGCCGCTTCTTTCGAGCCAACCTGACATCATGAACTCCAGATCGACCCTATCTCTCGGCGCGCAGATCGTAAGCTCAGGAACGCTCATCCCCCACGCCATATCAAAGAGACCCTGATGGGTCTCTCCGTCCTCTCCCGTGAGACCCGCTCTGTCAGCCGCGATCAGGACAGGATAGCGCTGCATGCAGATGTCATGCACGAGCTGGTCCATCGCCCTCTGGAGAAACGTCGAGTAAATACACGCGATCGGACGCATACCTCCAGCCGCGAGACCGGCCGCAAAGGTCAGCATATGCCCCTCCGCTATGCCGACGTCGAAGAACCTGTCCGGAAACTCGTTTTTAAAACCGTGAAGCCGCGTGCCATCCATCATAGCGGCTGTCCCGGCCATGACTCTCGAGTCCTTCCTCGCGAGCTTGGAGGCGATCTCTGCGACTGCCTGGCTCCAATCGCGAGGCAGCTCACTCACGGAAGCGGCTTCGCCTATAACGGTGCCCGAACCGACGCCGTGGAAAATCGAAGGCATCGCCTCAGCTTCAGGACAGCCCTTTCCCTTTTTCGTAATGACATGTATCAGGAGCGACCTCGTGTACTGCTTCGAAAGCTCGAATATCTCCTCCAACTCCAGAACGTTGTGCCCGTCGAACGGCCCCCAGTAGCTTATATTCATGGCTTCGAAGATGTTTGTCGGCAGAAGGAGTGATTTCAGCTTCGTCTTCAACCTCCCAATCCTGTCCTCCATAGTTTTCCCATCGGACATCGCCCTGCATTGATCCTTTACGAACTGTTTCAGCCGCTTGTATGGGACGCTGACCGACAACTTCGCCAGGTGCTCGGCCATGCCCCCGACCCTTGGGTTGATCGACATCTCGTTGTCGTTCAGGATGACAGTCAGCTTCGTATCACACGACGCGATATTGTTCAGGGCTTCGAGCGCGAGGCCGTTTAAAAGGGCGCCGTCCCCTATCACAGCTACCACATCGTGCCCCTGGCCACGGAGGTCTCTAGCCTTAGCGAAGCCCAGCGCCGCTGATATCGACGTGCTGCTGTGCCCGACATCAAAGACGTCGAAGGGGCTCTCCTCCCGACGCGGAAAGCCGGACACGCCGCCTTTCGTCCGGAGAGTGTGGAAACGGTCGAGCCGGTCGGTTAAAATCTTATACGCGTAAGTCTGATGCCCGACGTCGAAGACTATCCGGTCCCTCTCGGGGTTGAAGGCGCGGAGAAGCGCAACGCATAGCTCTACCGCCCCGAGCGAGCCTCCGAGATGGCCGCCGTTTTTCAGCGTTACCTTTATTATGAGTTCGCGTATCTCGCGGCAGAGGACGGTTATCTCGTCCTCTCCGAGCAATGCGAGCCCCCTGTAGTTCTTAACGAAGCTCAAAAGGCTCCGCGGCGTATGCGCGCTCTTATCGGCGCCGGAATGAGCCGTTTCCGCCCGACGAGTCATCAGAAACTTCTTGCCGCGAGGAATTTCGCGAGGTCTATGAGCAGGTCTCCCTCCGGAAAGAGCTCCTCCAGGGATCTCCATGCTTCCTCGGATTCCTCCAGAGCCAGGCTCTTCGCTTTTTCGAGCCCATACGCGGATACAAACGTCAGTTTGCCCTGCGCTTCGTCCTTATGTGGCGTCTTCCCAAGCTCCTCACTGCTCGCCGTGACGTCCAGGATATCGTCGACTATCTGAAAAGCGAGCCCGAGGTGCGCACCGTAGTCGTAATAACATTGAAGCGCGGCGTCCGTGATATCCCCGAGGATCGCGCCCGTGACCACAGACGCCCGAATAAGCGCGGCAGTCTTCGCCCTGGCTATGCTGTAGACGAAGTCATCGCTCTTTCCGCGGCTCTTTTCGTCCGTATCGAGCGTCTGGCCTCCGCACATTCCCACAGGACCCGCGGCCTCGGCGAGTATTTCGACGGCCTTTGCGACCCGGTCGCAGGGGATTCCCATATAGACGAGACGCGAGAGCGCGTGGCCAAACGCCCAGATCATGAGAGAGTCTCCGGCTACGAGTGCGAGGCTCTCGCCAAACGCCTTGTGATTGGTGGGACGGCCTCTCCTCAGGTCGTCGTCGTCCATGCATGGAAGGTCGTCGTGTATCAGCGACGCGGTGTGAATGAATTCAAGCGCGGTTGCCATCGGCAGAGCTTTTTCAGGCCCGATTCCGCATCGCTCCGCAGCGGCCAGGCAGAGCGCGGGACGCAATCTTTTTCCACCCGCCAGGAGCGAGTAAGTCATGGACTCCATGAGCCTCGCCGGAATTCCGCCCGGAGGCTCCGCGAGAAGCTTTTTCAGATGATCGTCGAACAAATAGACGTACTGCTCGCTCAAAACATCGAGAGCGCTTTTATTCTCCTCCATCGGTAAGGTCACTCTCCACTTCCTGGTCTTCCATCAGCGCCGTCACTTTGCGCTTCGCCACATCAAGGTATTCTCTGCAGCTCCTGATCAACCCAACGCCCTCCTCGAAGAGGGCAAGAGAGTCCTCCATACCAGGACCCTCCGACTCGAATTCTTCAATTATAGCCTGCAACCGTTCCATATCCTTACTGAAATTCATGGTCCGTCTCACCTCTTTAATTTGAATCCAGTATAGCAGAAACGACATTTATCTCAATTCGATTTATTGCGTGCAAGACGTATAACGATACATAAGGCTGATTTAGGGATGCGCCTATCGGCAATGTCGTGTAGAATGTCCGGAGTAATAGAAATTTACGGACCGCGCAAGCGGATAAGAAAGGCAAAGGAGGAGGGGGTGGCGACGCGCCGTTTTTTTCACAGTTTTTTTTTCAAGACGCTTCTCCTCCTGTCGCTGACGATATTTTCGGAGGCCGCCGCGGAAGCGGCGCCCTCTCGCGCGGCGTCAGCGCGCCGGACGGAGGGAGAGCGGCGCGAGTTCGCCTCGTTTATCGACGGTTTTTTCGCCGGGGTGCAGCGTGATTGGCGTATTCCGGGCATGGCTTTTGTAGCGGTCGGCAATGGAGAGGTCATTTACCTGAAGGGATACGGTCTCGCGGACATAGAGTCAGGGAGGCCAGTTTTGCCGGAGGAGACGCTCTTCAGGGTCGGCTCTGTCTCGACTGTAGTCACAGCCGCCGCGTTGCTGCAGCTCGCCGAGAAAGGGCGAGTCTCTCTCGACGAGGACGTGAACGTCTACCTTCGCAGGTGGCGTCTGCCGTCATCCTTCAAGGACGCGGTAACCCTCCGTTGCCTGCTGACGCACACCGGTGGGTTTGACGGCAAAAAGTTCGAGATAGAGGCTCCGACATCCGCTGACGAAAAAAACTACGCGTCGCGTCTCCCTAAGATAATGCCGGCGCGCTACGCGCCGCCTGGTGTGTACTATGGTTATTCAAGCATGGGTTACTCTTTGATAGGCGCGATAATAGAGCGCTATTCGAGACTGAACTTCGCCTCCGCTATCGAAAGGCACATCTTCCAGCCGCTCGACATGAAAAACAGCACGTTCTCGCCTACAAACGAACAGGCAAAGCGCCTCGCAACCGGTTATGACGATAAAGGACACGCCGTTGGATACTCATATCACTACGACATGCCGGCTGTCGCCATGAGCGCCACCGCGTCAGACATGGGACGCCTCATGCTCGCCCAGCTCGGAGAGGGCGCACTGGGACGGAGCAGAATATTGCCGGCCATGTACTCCAACAGCATGCTGCGCAGACACTTCAGCCCTCACCCGATGATAGAGGGCACAGGGCTCGCGTACCGCGAAAAATTCGCGGGAGGACTCCGCACGCTCCAACAGTCGGGAAACATGCCGGGATACTCCAGCTTCCTCATGCTGATACCTGAAAAAAACTTCGGGCTATTCTTAGCGGCAAACACATCGAACATCGACTTCAGCAACGACCTCGCTGAAACAGTCATCGGGCGCCTCTTCCCATTATCGCGCGACACGCCCGCCAACGCGGCGCCTGGCGGTCGCGCGATCCCCAAAGACGTCGAGGGCTTTTATGCGCACAACCGAATCGCGCGACACTCGGCGGAGAAGGTCATGAATCTGTTCTCCGATCAATTGAGGGTAGAGGCGTCGGTTGAATATGTGACGGTCTCTCACACGTCGGGGGGCATTCCGGCCAGCCGCTGGATCCCCTCAACAGGAGGAGTTTCGCCGGATATAGGCGCGGTGGATTTATTCCGCCGCATGGACGAGAACGGAATCCACGGAGATGAATACGCCTTCTTCCAGCGCGACGACGCT
>JAISQP010000100.1 GCA_031274115.1 Synergistaceae bacterium | reverse complement strand
CTGTATCAGTCGGCTCGGGTCGTTCCTCCAGGACGGTATGTACTTGTCGTATAGCCTCGCGAAACCCGGGCAGGTCCAAGTGGTGGAGTGCACCCCGTTTGTGACGTAATCCACCTTCTCGGTGCCAAACATCTTGCGGCTGACCTCCGCGTGTTTTTTGGACACGGCGTTCACGTATCGGCTGAAGTTGAGCCCGAGCTCCGTCATAGAGACGCCGCCGCCGCCGAGCATCCTGCGAAGCCTGTTGCTGTTGTTTTCCTCGACCACCGAGGTTATGAGGTCGTATGGGAAGTAGTCGTGTCCCGCCGCGACAGGAGTGTGAGTAGTGAAGATGACTTCGTCGCGGACCTTCTCGAAGTCCTCGTAGCCCAGCTCTCTCGTCAGTTCGAGCGAGATGAAACCGGCGTGGCCCTCGTTCAGGTGGAATGTCTTGATGTTGTTGTATCCAAGATCGCGAAGTATTCGGAGGCCGCCCACGCCAAGGATCATCTCCTGGCACAGACGGTACCTGTTGTCGCCTCCGTACAGCTCCCATGTGAGGCTGCGGTCGCTCGGGGCGTTGGCCTCCAGATCGGTGTCCAGGAAGTATATCGGCAGCGCGTAGCCCGAATGGCCCACGTAAGAGTACCCCCAGGCCCTAACCTGAACCGTGCGGCCCTCCAGGATGACGGAGACCCTGTTGTCAAGCCTCGCCAGGAGCTTCTCCGGTTCCCACTCCACAGGGCGCTCGACCTGGTCGCCCTCCGGAGTGAGCTCCTGGCGAAAATACCCCTTGCGATAGAGCAAGGTCACTCCGACTGCCGGAACTCCAAGGTCGGCGGCGCTCTTCAGGATATCGCCGGCCAGTATGCCAAGCCCTCCGGAGTAGGTTGGAAGATCCTGCGAAATGCCTATTTCCATCGAAAAATAAGCGATATTCCGAAAAATAGGATTTCGTTCAAAGGTGCTCAACATCGATTCGCTGATATTTTCCTTGTAGATCAAGACGGACATATCCCAAAACCCCCTGGTTTTTAAAAATATCACTTGTGTGTGTAAACGCTACATGTCTCTCAATAAATCAGTCTTCTCAGGAACTCAGCGGTCAGGGCGCCGGGGTTTCAAAGCCGAGCGCGTGCGCCAGTTCCAACGACGTCTTCGAGAGAGACGTCTCCTCCCTCCCCAGCATCTCCCACATAATGTTTTGAACAGCCCACCTGCCTATCTCTATCTTCAATTCGTTTGCCCTCCGCCATAGAAAGAGAGTATTCGCGAAAGCTTCATCGTCGTTTTTCTTCATCGCGTATACAAGATTATCACAAAATGCTCTTTCCATTACAGGCGCAAGTACGGAAACTTCTGGATATATCCCCATATTTCTCGCCTCGTCAAGCAATACGTCCAGGCGAGATTCGTGTTTGAGCAGGTCTAGAACGTCTCCCACACCCGCCGCGAGCTCCTTCATTCTCTGTTCGTATACAAAAATGGCGGCTGCCCGCAAAAAGGGCGCCGACTTGACGCCGATCATATCCAACTGCACGAGAAGTCTCCTGTTGTCCAAAAGAAGCTCCTCGGCATATCTCAGATGATCATGCTCCGCGTCCTTCGTGCGCTCAGAGGCTATAATATCTCTGTCGTCCTGGGGCAAGTCCCTGAAGTGCCATTGTCCCAGCTCGAAAGATTTTTCGATATACTTCATTATCGATATGATATCGCCGGAGTAGAAATTTCTCCATATATCTTTCTGCGACGGCACGTCCTTCTCGGTGAGGCGGCAGACGTCGTCGAGCCCTCCAGTCGAGATCACGACCGAGGCTCCGCTCCAGCTTTCGAGCGTACGCGAATCGGTGACGGTGGTACGCGCTACGGAGAGCCCCATGTCTCCCGACGGGTACGCTCTCCCTCCGGACTTCACAAGGTAGGTATAATCTCTGTCCTTTTTCGACATTAGCGCCGACGCCGCCGCAATATCTCTCATAGAACGCTTCAGAGGCATCACGCATTTCATCATCACGTCATATCCAGTCGGAAATTCAGCGGTGTTGCCGGGCGCCTTCCTGAGATCCTCCAGAAAATCCTCCTGGAGAAAGACGCCGGAGAGAGCGTGAGTGTATTCCGCGGCGCGAAGAGCGTAAGCCATTATCTGCCTCGTCTCTATGCCGGCCACATCGTTGAAAAACCATCCGCAGGACGTGTACATGTAAAGACGCATTCTCTGAGTTTCGAGCAGAGTCAGGACTTTTCTCAAATCGTCGTTGGCGAGTTCTCCGCAGGAATCCTTCAAAAAAGCGCGCTTTTTTGCCTGAACATCCTCCACGGAGGCGTTTGGGCCGAAGTCCATGAGATAGAGTTCGATCGCTTCGTCCCTTAAAAGCCACGGCGAATCGCAGAAACGCTTCATCTCCTTCTCATATACCTCGTCTATCCTGTCCCGCAGGTGATCGAGCGCGTCGCGCAACGGCCGGCGCCATCTCTGATTCCACCACGGTTCGCCGCCTGTATAACAGCCGCAGTCGCCGCGCCATCGTTCGAGACCGTGAGCGCACGACCAGGAAGTGTCCTCCGCGATCCTGCATTCTATACTCGCGGGGTATCTGTCAAGGAACGCGGCGATGTTCGTCAGCTCGGCGCCCCCGCTGTCGCAGATCTTCCGCGTCGCCCTGGCGAGCGCCATCTCTCCGTAGCGGTGATGATGCCCGTAAGTCTCTCCGTCTGTCGCGATCGTCAAAAGACGCGGCTCCTCGTCGCGGGGCAGCTTGCTCAGAAGAGCGTCCGCAAAAAAGTCGCCATTGTCCAGCAGTCCTCCGAAGGCAATGTCGTGAGCTATACTTCCGTAATAAAATATGAGGCTGATCTTTCGGCCTGACGGAAGCGTCACAAAATATGGCTTCATGACGTCGAGCCCAACCCCTCCCGGCGTCTCACGCCATGTTCCGCCCTGATCCCGGACGGAAGCGCACTGATGCGGCGCCAAAATCGTAAAATCGATGCCGCCGGCGGAAAGAGCCTCCAGCGTCGCGGTGTTGACGGCTGTCTCGGGAAGCCACATACCCTTCGGCGCCCTTCCGAATCTATGACAAAAATCTCTCGCGCCCCACTCAACCTGAGTGCGTATATCCCTCTCCTCGGAAAGCGGCAATATCATATGATTGTACGCCTGCGCGATGGCTCCTCCCTCGCCAAGCGCCGCAGCGGCTTCTTTGTCCGCGTCCGCTATATAATCCGCAAGCGTGGGATCGTGTTTTTCAATCCACCCGTGCAGCGTCGGACCGACGTTAAAACTCAGGTGCCTGTAATTGTTAGAGATATAGTTGATCTCGCCCTTTGAATTCTGAAAACGGGCGGCCCTGTTCGGCTTATAGCACTGCTCATATACGCAATCGTTCCAATCGTGGTAGGGAGAGGCGGTCGGGTCCTTCATCACCCAGTCGAACCAAGGATCCTCCCTGGGCGGTTGGTAGAAATGTGCATGTATGCATATCCCATGCTTAAATTGCAAATGTTTTCACCTCCGTCACATGTCGTCATTATAGCGCAAGAATGCGATTTGACGCTTCCTAAAATTCTCAATATAAAGAGCTTATCCGTGATAAAATTGATTCGTAAGGGAAACTCGCCAGAAAACGAGGGAGGCGGAGGAATGCTCGAAGATCTCTCGCAGCACGTCCTCGACATAGCGGAGAACAGCGTGGCCGCGAACGCCACGGCAGTGACCGTCGAGATAGTGGAGGACGTGAGCGGCAACGCCATTTCAATGACGATAGAGGACAACGGCAGAGGCATGCCGCATGAAGTCCTTGAAAAAGTCACCGATCCATTCACGACGACCAGGACCACCCGAAGGGTGGGGATGGGACTGCCTTTTTTAAAGCAATCCGCGGAGTTATGCGGAGGCTCTTTTCGGATAGATTCGACTCCGGGAGAGGGCGCCCGCACCGAGGCGTCCTTTCTCTACGACAACATAGACCGCCCGCCCCTCGGCGATATGCCCGCGACCGTCATGACGATGTTCATGGGACATCCGGAAATAGACTGGACGTACAAACATGTTTACAACGGAAAGGAGTTCTCAATAACGACCGAGGAACTCGTCGGGGTCCTCGAGGACAGGGAGCTTCTCCGCACAACTGAGGTCGGTCTTTGGATACGCGATCAGGTTACCGAGGCGCTGTCGGAGTTGCGCAAATAAAAAACTATGGGGTATAATAAAGAAATTAAAACCTGCGGTGTGCGTGAAACGGGAAGTGTCTTGAGCCAACGTTCTAACCCCGCGGAGGTTGCTCCGGACCGGCAGCGGCGGCGTATGCTGCCCACGCCAAGGCCCGGGAACCTCCATTCCGTTAAGGAGCGGGTCAAGACAATCCGTTCACGGCATTGCGGGTTTTATTTTCATTCCCTCCGTCAAAAAAACAAAAAAAGGCGCGGCTATGTCGTTTAGACCGCCTTTCTGGTCCCCGTCGCAGGCGGAGGCTATAATCTTCGACTGGGACGGCGTCATAGCCGAGACGCGCCTTGACTTCTCCGGACTGCGCGAAAAATATTACGGAGGCAGAAGGGCAATGCTCCTCGAGGACGCCGCGAGCCTACCTCCGTCTCTGCGCGAGGCCCTGATGCTGGACCTGGAGGAGATAGAGCTGCGCGGGGCTCTATCCGCCGACCCCGTGCCCGGCGTGACTGACGTGATAGAGTGGACCCGCGAAAATAAAATCCCCTGGGCTGTCGTATCCAGAAACTGCAAAAAATCCATCCTCAAGGCGGCCGAGGTCATCTCGATCGATCTCCCGGAAATCGTGCGGTCGCGGGACGATGGCGACTGCGTCAAGCCAGACCCCCGGGCCCTGTCGGAAACATGCCGCGAACTGGGCGCGGACCCGGCGCAGACGCTTCTCATCGGAGACTTTATATACGACATGATAGGCGCCCGACGGGCCGGAATGAGAGGCGCTCTCGTGCGCGAAAACATAGAGACAGGCTGGGAAGAGTGGCTGGAGTACTCCTGCCGCTCGATGAATGAGTTCCTGGACGGGCTGATTTCCAAAGTAGAGATAGCGCCGTGGGAGTATCAAAAGACCGCGCGGAAATACGGGAAGGATCTTCTGGCAAAGACCGCCAAAATTACGGCCCTTACGCCAACCGGCCCCAACGCGCGCGCCGACCGCTGGCTTGCCGCTTTCGCCCCGTTCGGAGTGGGAACTTTTGCCGTGCCTGACGTTCAATTTTCACCGGAGGATTGGCGAAAAAACCCGTCATTCGACCCGGCCTGCATGGGTTCTTCTCTATTGGACGCCGTCCGCTCGTTTCTCAGGACGAGGTTCCCGCTGGCGAGAGCCGTTCCCGCCGTAGCCGGCGGCTATGACGATTTTCCCTCCGACCCCGACCGCGCGGAGGATTTCATTCTCTTCCTGGCAACGCGCGATGACTGACCTCTTCGGAGATTTCGAGGAATCTCAGCCGCGCGGCGGCGACGCGGACAGGTTCTACGAAGCGCCTCTGGCAGAGCGTATGCGCCCGCGGTCGCTCGACGAGTACGCGGGACAGGAGCACATCATAGGCCCCGGCAAGCCGTTGCGCACGCTGATAGAAGCGGGACGCCCGCCAAGCTGCATACTCTACGGAAACCCCGGGGTCGGCAAGACCACTCTCGTCCGCCTCATGGCGAGCGGGACAAAGCTCAGGCTCACGGAGATAAACGCGACCAGCGCAAAGGTCTCGCAGATTCGCGAGCTTCTCGACGACGCGGCAAAGTTGAGGGCGTCGTCAGGCATAAACACCGTCGCTTTCGTGGACGAGATCTATCATTTGAACAGCGGACAGCAGAACGTTCTCCTTCCCGCCGTCGAGCGGGGCGATATCATCCTGGTCGGCGCCACGTCCGAGAACCCGTGGTTCGAGATAAACAAGACTCTCCTGTCCAGGATGATCGTCTACACCCTGAAGCCTCTCGAAATCGACGAAGTAGTAAAGCTTCTCCGCCGCGCCCTCCTCGACGGGGAGCGCGGATTGGGAAAGCTCGGCGTAGAGCCGGACGACGATGTGCTGCTCCACATAGCCTCCCTCACGGGCGGCGACGCGAGACAGGCGTTAACGAGACTCGAAACCGCCGCCTCGAGCGTCGCCATAGGCGGCGGAAACGTCCTTACAAGAGAAACCGCCGACTCCGCCTCGGGCAGACAGACTCTTCGCTATGACAGGGCCGGCGATGATCACTACTCTATCATCTCGGCGCTCATAAAGAGCGTAAGGGGCTCCGACCCGGACGCCTCCCTATACTGGCTCGCCCGAATGCTCGCCTCCGGCGACGACGTACGCTTCATCTGCCGGAGGCTCTGCATACTCGCGGCTGAGGACGTGGGACTCGCCGACCCCACAGCCCTCATCCTGGCCGAGAGCTGCGCCTCGGCCTGCGATAGAGTCGGGCTCCCGGAGGCCAGGCTCATTTTAGGCGAGACCGTGATATACCTCGCGGCCGCGCCGAAGAGCAACTCGGCCTATCTCGCGATAAACGCCGCCCAGAAGGCGGTAGAGTCGGGCGACATAATGGAGACGCCTTATCACCTGAGAAACGACGGCGAGGGCTATATTTATCCTCACGACGACCCCAGACACTGGGTTCCTCAGAGCTACCTGCCGAAGCCGGCCAGGTTCTATCGCCCCGGCAAGCTCGGAGCGGAGACAAAAATATTTGAGAGACTGAAACGTTTCTGGAAACGCTTTTCTGAGGATGAATAGAGGTAAAATAGTCGCATTCACAATGCTTGGCATTGCGGCTCTTCCAATTTGGAAATGCTGATTTGATAAACGTTCGAAGGAGAGGGTGGCCAGAGGTGAACGCCTTCAAAGATTATTACTTCATTCTTGGAATCATTAGAACAGCTTCGCAGGAGGACATAGAAAAAGCGTATCGATACAGCATGAGCGTCGTGAAAACCAGCGACTTCGGGAACGCCGGGGAGAACGCGGAACTGCAGCAGTCGATACTGAGCGACGTGAACGAGGCTTACGAATGCCTGAGGAACCCGGCAAAGCGGCGAGCGTACGACGAACGGATGAAATCTTACACCCCTCCCCCGCCGACGCCGACGAGGGTCAACCCTGGCGTGTCCACAAATTCGAAAGAGCTTGTGGAGCTTTATTTCAACGAGCTGAAAAAAAAGAAATCGCGCTCGTTCCCAACCCTCGGGAAATTTTTCCGAGCCATGTTTTTCCTGATATTCGCAGGCGCAAGCGCGGCGATCGGGTTAAATTACTTCCAGACAGGAAAACTGGGGCTCCCCGATTTGCGGCAAAATACGCAGGGACAGATTCAACAGGCGGCCGCGCGAATCACGACGCCTTTCAGCGCTTCCCCCTCAGCTCAACCCGCGCCCACAACGCCTGCGAACGCTAAAAATAAAGACCGTTTTATCCGGGTGTATGACATAAGATACGGCGGCGTCATCACAGCGCAGAAAGCCGTCTGCAGAAAAGAGCCCGAGCCGGGCGCCCCGTCCGCCGCAAGTATGGCGAACGACGCAATCGTCTTCGTCACAAAGGAATGCCGTTCCGAGAACGGAGACATCTGGTACTTCGTGGAGAGCAGTCAGGGCGCCGGATGGGTCGAGGAAGGATCGGTGAAAGTGTATAAGTAGTGACGCCGTCACTCCTCGGGAAACGCGGAAACCTCTGGATGATCGGAGATATACTCCAGAAGGCAGTCTCTTGTGTTCTCCATGTGCGTCCTCATCTTTTCCATCGCGGTCTGACCGTCGCCGTCGAGTATGGCGTCTATTATCGCTATGTGTTCCATGGAGGAGCTGACCTTGGGTATTCGGCCTATCGCGTAGTGCCGGCAGATCTGGATGATGGCTCCAACCTTTCCGAGCATGAAGTCGAGAAAGTTGTTGCGCGCGTTCCTCGAAAGCTCCGAGTGAAATTCCTCGTCCATCTCAGTGAATTTTTTGGCGTCCAGGTCGTTTGAGACAACCTCGAACGATTTTCTCATGCGCGAAAGCGTCTTCGCGGGCGGGTTCACGCAGAGATGCTTCACCGCGATCAGCTCCAGCGCCGTGCGAATCTCGAAGAGGTCCCACATGTCCTTATAGGTAGGAAGCAGCACATACGCCCCCTTGCGCGACGTCAGGGAGACGAGCCCGGTCTCGGCGAGCTGCCGGATGGCTTCGCGCACCGGCGTCCTCGACACGTCGAACTGCTTCGAGAGGTCTATCTCGGAGAGCCTGGAACCGGCCGGTATAAGGCCCGAGACTATCGCGTCCCTTATCCTCTCGTAGACTACCTCCCTGAGGTTTGGGGCGTTTGCGGGGGTGAAAATTTGTCGGTCCATCGATGCGCAGATCTCCATTTTCTATGTTTTTTGCATACTACATGCAAAGCATAACAGCGAACAG
>JAISQP010000231.1 GCA_031274115.1 Synergistaceae bacterium | reverse complement strand
ACCAGCGTAGGGAGCAAGCGTGAGAGGCGCGGCCGGAGGTTCGGCGGCGTCTTTTTATTTTTTCGAGAGGGGGATTTCCGATGAAAAAAGTTTTGAGTATCGCGGGCTCGGATTGCAGCGGAGGCGCCGGGATACAGGCGGATTTGAAGACTTTTTCCGCGCACGGGGTCTTCGGCATGAGCGTTATCGTCTCGGTCGTGGCGGAAAACACGTCCCGAGTGATCGGTTTTCAGGACATAAGCCCCGAAGTGATCGACGGCCAGATCGACGCCGTGTTCGAGGACATAGAGGTCGACGCAGTCAAGGTGGGTATGCTGTCATGCGAGAGGACGATGCGGACGGTCGCGGAAAAACTGAAGGAGTACAGGCCGTCGGGCGTCGTGATAGACCCGGTGATGTACGCCAAAAACGGCTCTCCGCTCATGGACCCAGGCGCGATCGACGCGCTGATAGCGTACGTCCTCCCTCTGGCTTACGTTCTCACTCCGAACATCCCGGAGGCGGAGAAGATCGCGGGCTTCGAGATCAAGAACCGGGAGGACGTGAAGAAGGCTGCGGGATCGATCGTCGGGATGGGGCCGCGCAGTGTGCTGATCAAGGGCGGGCACGCCCTGCACGAGGGCGGCGACGCGGTAGACGTCCTCTATGACGGAACTGAGTTCAGCTATTACTCGTCTCCGAGGATTGACACGAAGAACACTCACGGCACGGGCTGCACGTATTCGTCCGCGATCGCCTCGAATCTCGCTCTGGGTTTGCCGCTCGGGAAGGCGATTGCCCGCGCCAAGCGCTACGTCTCCACGGCGATAGAACACGCGCTCCCGATAGGCAAGGGCAACGGCCCGACGCATCACTTTTACGACCTGTACCTGCATGGCCTGAGGACGGAGGACGGCGGCGATGAATAGGATAACGGGCGGCGCTCTCGCGGGTTACGCCAGGATCGCCGACGAGGTGAGGGAGAAGAAACCGCTCGTGCATCACATCACGAATTATGTCACGGTGAACGACTGCGCCAATATAACCCTCGCGGTCGGCGCGTCGCCCATAATGGCCGATTCTCTGGAGGAGGCCGGGGATATCGCCGCCGTTTCGTCGTCTCTCGTTCTCAATATCGGCACGCTCAACGGCAGGACGATAGAATCCATGATCGAAGCGGGGCGGGTCGCCAATAAAAACGGCGCTCCCGTCGTATTCGACCCGGTAGGCGCCGGCGCGTCTAAGTTCCGCAACGAGACAGCGGCGCGAATATTAAATGAGGTAAAAATCGGAGTCCTTCGGGGCAACATATCGGAGATACGCTTCCTGGCAGGGCTCTCCTCCAGCACGAAGGGCGTGGACGCCTCCGAGGGCGACGAACGGGGCGACGCCTCGCGCGTCGCTTCGGATCTGGCGCGAAAGCTCGGCTGCGTCGTGGCGGTCACGGGCGCTGTGGACACGATCTCGGACGGGTCGCGGGTATTTCTCGTCGAAAACGGACACCCGGCCCTCTCCGGGGTCACCGGAACCGGCTGCATGTGCTCCTCTCTCGTCGGCTCGTTCTGCGGCGCCGCGCCTGAATCCGTCTTCGCGGGCGCCGTCTCGGCGCTGCTCGCGATGGGAATATCCGGCGAAATAGCGTTCGAGAGGACGCAGGGCGCCGGCAGCGGCAGCTTCCACATAGCGATAATCGACGCCGCCAGCCGGCTGAACTCGGAGACTTTGAGCGGGAGGGCAAAACTCTATGAAGCGTAAAATCGACTACTCGCTCTATCTTGTCACCGACAGGGACCTCATGAGCGCGCCATCCATCGAAGAGGCGGTAGAGCGCGCCATCAGGGGCGGCTGTACGCTCGTTCAGCTCCGCGAAAAAACGGCGTCGTCGCTCGAGTTTTTTCGAACCGCTCAGACGGTGAAGGCCGTCACGGACAGGTTCGGCGTGCCGCTCATCGTGAACGACAGGCTGGATATAGCCCTCGCGATTGACGCCGACGGCGTTCACGTGGGACAGGACGACATCCCGGCCGACGCCGCGCGCAGGCTGATCGGGCCGGACAAGATTCTCGGCGTGTCGGCCTCGTGCGTCCGCGAGGCGCGCGACGCGATGGAGGCGGGCGCCGACTACCTCGGAGTGGGCGCCATGTTCGCCACCGGAACGAAGGCCGACGCCGGCCTCATGCCGATGGATGAACTGTCGAGGATACGCCGCGAGATACCCCTGCCGATAGTCGTGATCGGCGGAATAAACAGCGCGACGGCCAGGGCCTTCGAGGGCAGCGGGATAGACGGGTTCTCCGTGGTCTCGGCGGTCATAGGCGCGCCGGATATAGAGGCGGCCGCCAGGGAGCTGAAGGAGCTGTTCATGTCGCAAAGGGCGTCCCGGGCGTGAGATTCGGCTCTGTAATCTTCGACCTCGACGGAACGCTGCTCGACTCCATGCGCGTGTGGGAGAAGATCGACGTCGATTTTCTGGCGAGCCGGGGGCTGGAGGCGCCGCCGGACTACACTGGCTCGATCCTCGCCATGAGCTTTCGGGACGCCGCGATTTACACGATCGAGCGCTTCGGTTTCAGCGACAGCCCGGAAGCGCTCATGCGCGAGTGGAACGGGATGGCCGCGCGTGAGTACGGGCGCAACCTCGCGTTAAAACCGCGCGCCAGGGAGTATCTGGAGCGTTTGAAGACCCTTGGGGTGAAGCTAGGCATAGCCACCAGCTCGCCGGATGAACTCTGCCTGCCCGCGCTCGCCAACAACGGCGTCCGGGACCTCTTCGACTGCGTCTGCTCTTCGGGCGGGGCGGAGAGGGGCAAGGAGTTCCCCGACATCTTTCTGCGCGCCGCCATGGAACTAAACGCGAGGCCGGAAGAGTGCCTCGTCTTCGAGGACATACTCCCCGCCATAAAGAGCGCGAAGAGCGCCGGCATGTTCGCGTGGGCCGTCTACGACGAATCCTCCAAGGATAGCTGGGAGGAGATCAAGCGCGCGGCGGACGG
>JAISQP010000210.1 GCA_031274115.1 Synergistaceae bacterium | reverse complement strand
CGCGCTCCGCGAACTCCGCGTCGAGTCCATCCAGTTTTTTACGCCCGCGCCCGATCTGAACGCGGACTTGATCGGGCGACGCTCCGCCCTCGGTGCCGCGCCTCGCCGCCGATTTCTCGGGCGAAAGCAGCGACGCCAGATCCGGGCCCGCTTGCGGCGCCAGCATCCTCCACTCGTCGGAGGAGAGCGACGTGAGGCTTCGTCCGTTTTCTATGCACCATTTCACGGCGCCGCCCACGATCTCGTGCGACTTGCGAAACGGAACCCCGCGCTCCACAAGATGCTCCGCTACGTCCGTCGCGAATATCAGGCCATCGGCAAAGCCCCTGCGGGCCGCCGTCTCGTCCACGCGCACCTCGGCAAGAAGCGGCGGGAGCACCTCGAGCATCCCTTCGAGGGCGTCGCACGATCTCCAGAGCGAGCGCTTGTCCTCCTGGAAGTCCCTGTTGAACGTGAGCGGCGTTCCCTTCATCAATGCGAGCGCGTCCACGAGGCCTCCTATCAACTGGCCCGACTTGCCTCTCAGTATCTCAAGCACGTCCGGGTTTTTTTTCTGAGGCATCATACTCGAACCGGTGCAGAAGGCGTCCGGAAGCTTGACCCACCCAAACTCTGACGAAAAATAAATTATCAGATCCTCCGAAATCCTGCTGACGTGTACCCCGAAGAGCGAGGCAAAGTAATGGAAGTCTATTATATGGTCGCGGGAGGCGACCGCATCCATGCTGTTCTCACAGAGCCTGGAGAAGCCGAGGTCGCGCGCGGTGAACTCCCGGTCGAGAGGCAGGGTGGAGCCCGCGATGGCGCCGCAGCCCAGAGGACACTCGTCAGCGCTCTCGTAGGCGCAGAGAAGCCTCCGGGCGTCTCTCGCGAACGCCTGAAAGTGCGCCATCCAGAAGTGACCCATCGAGACCGGCTGCGCCTGCTGCAGGTGAGTATAGCCAGGCACGATCACGCAGACGTGCTCCTCCGCCTTCTTCAGAAGAGTGTCGAGAAGCGCCTTCATCATCCCCCATATCGAGAGTATTTCGCGGCGAAGCGCCAGCCTGACTGTAGTGCCGGATTGATCGTTGCGGCTCCGTCCGGTATGGAGTTTCGCCCCGACGTCGCCTGTCCGGAGCGTCAGGAGAGACTCGACGTTCATGTGTACGTCCTCGAGTTCGACTTTGGGCTGGAATTCCCCGCTGGCGGCCTCCTTCGCTATCGTCTCCAGCGCAGACTCGATCTCGTCTGCCTCGGGCCGCGACAGGAGCCCGACGCTGGCAAGCATCCGAACGTGCGCCACGCTCCCCCTGATGTCCTCCTGTACAGTGCGCCAGTCAAGGTCGAGCGACTGCGTAAAGCGCGCCGCGATCTCGTTCGTATCCTGGGAAAACCTACCCTTCCACATGACCCGGCAGTCTCAGATCTACCAGTTCGTGGCCCGGACTTCGAAGTAGTCCCGCGGATGCGCGCAGGCCGGGCACTCCTTCGGCGCCTCGTCCAGCTCGATCACGAACCCGCAGTTGCGGCAGCGCCAGAATATCTTCTCGCCCTTTTTAAAGACCGTTCCGCTCTCTATATTCGCGGCGAACCCGAGGAAGCGCTCCTCGTGGAATTTCTCCGCCGAGGCGATCGCCCTCATGCAGGACGCGATCTCCGGGAAACCCTCTTGCTCCGCTGTCCTGGCGAAATCGGGATACATGCTCGTATATTCGTGATTCTCTCCTGAAGCCGCCGCCTTCAGGTTCGAAAGGGTGTCGCTCTCCGGCCCGGCCGGGAAACTCGACGTAATCTCTATCTCTCCGCCGTCCATGAACCGAAAGAGCCTCTGCGCGTGCTCCTTCTCCTGCTGCGCCGTCTCCTGGAAAACGGCCTCGATCTGTCTGTACCCCTCCTTGCGCGCCTTTCCCGCGAAGAAATCATAACGATTGCGCGCCTGCGACTCCCCGGCAAACGCGGCCATGAGGTTTTTTTCGGTCCGCGAACCCTTTACGCTTTTCATCTCCCATTCCCCCTGTTAAAGTTTCTCTTGGATGCAGCGTAGTCAAGTATATATCCATATAACCGATTTTGGAATTGAAAAATACCATCGAGGCGTAACTTCGACATTCACGAACGGCAAAGAGATATTTTCACGATTTAATCAGCGTTCCTTTAAGTTTTTCCAACCTTGTTTAATATCGCGGAGTAGGTTAGAATTCAGAGAAAGGTCGATTTATCGTCAAGAGACCTTATAAGGTAAGATTTATAGAAAGACTGGTTTATTGTCAGAGGCGTGAAGGGTAAAAATCAAACATGAGTATCAGGTTATCTCAGTAATGAGAGTCGGTAATCCGACATCTCTGCGGACAACTGAAACATCCTTATACTCATGAAATTAAAACCCCGATAGTCTCTGCATTCGTAAACGGCAAAACGCTGTTTGATCTGTTTAAGCAGCTCCTCCTCATAATATAAATAACATCCGTAAGGGTTTAAAACCTGAGCGCCGGCGTTATAGACATGTCGGAGGACGCGGGATTAGGGGCGTTAGAAAATACATGAAAGATGATATACAGCACAGAGCGTTTACCGGCAAAGACGAGCCAGGGTCCGTTTATGTCGAAACGTTACAGACAAGGATAGACGACCTCTTAAAGGAAAACTCCAGGCTGGCAGGCGAGATAAGACGGCTGCGGGATAGTAATGAAAGGGAGAAGACATCCGCGCCGGCTTTCCCGGACACCGAGACAAAGCGAGAGAATGGGGCTAGGCTGGAAAAATATTCGCGGCTGATGATCGAGAACAGCCCCGATATTATTATTTTGTTGAATCGGGAGGGCAAATTTGTCTTCTGCACCGATATTTTTCTTAAAAAAATCCGTATCGCCAGTTTCGACGACATAGATGGGAAATTTTACAAGGAAGTGTTCGCTAGATTCTCCGTCCCCGGGTGGGCTGACAAAATACACGAGGCCTTTCTGGAGTCGATGAACGAAAAGACCACTATTCGGCTTCAGGAAACCGCTGATCTCGAAGGCGCCGGCAGTCCGCGGGACTATCTCATACGCATCATCCCCACAGCAGATGAGACGGGCTCTGTCGAGGGCGTAATATTATTCTTCGGCGACATCACCGAATTTCAGAGAGCTAAGGAGCAGGCGGAGCGCGCGAGCACCGCGAAGTCAGACTTTCTGGCCAACATGTCTCACGAGATGAGAACTCCGATGAACGCGATCATCGGCATGACGAATGTCGCGAGAAGCTCTCCGGACACAGGAAAGAAGGACTACTGCCTGGAGAAGATCGACGACGCGTCAACACACCTCCTAGGCGTCATCAACGATATCCTCGACATGTCAAAGATAGAAGCTGACAAGTTCGAACTATCATTCACGGAGTTCAACTTCGAAAAAATGATAATGAAGACGGTGAGCGTCATCAACTTCCGGGTAGAGGAAAAAAGGCAGCGCCTCGACGTCAGAATAGACGAGCGGATTCCAAAGACCATAGTCTGTGACGAACAGCGATTGAGCCAGGTTGTAACGAACCTTCTTTCGAACGCCGTAAAATTCACCCCCGAAGAGGGGTCTATAAGCCTCCGCGCAAATTTCGCCGGAGAGAGCGAGGGTATCTGTACCATACAGGTGGAGGTCAAAGACACCGGCATCGGTATAACCGGAGAACAAAAGGCGCGGCTCTTCCACTCCTTCGCGCAGGCGGACGACGGCATATCGAGAAAGTTCGGCGGAATCGGCCTGGGGCTTACCATATCGAAGCGCATTATCGAGATGATGGGCGGGGAGATTTGGGTCGACTCCGAACACGGAGAGGGTTCGTCCTTCACCTTCACGATTCGGGCCCTCAAAGGCGCCCCACAGAGGCGAGAGAGCCTTCTGAACCCAGGCGTCAACTGGACGAATATGCGGCTGCTCCTTGTCGACAACTCGAGCGAGGCGCGCGAATATTTCAAGGAGATAGCCCACAGGCTGAAGCTTAGTTTCGACATCGCCTCCGACGCCGAAGAAGCTTGCCTGATGATCGAAAGAAACGGCCCGTACGACGTGTACTTCGTGGATTTGGAGTTGCCGGGCATGAACGGCATAGAACTGTCGAGGCGCATCAACAGCTATAAAAAGGGGAAATCCGCCGTCATAATGATTTCGGCGACGGAGTGGGACTCGATTGAGAAAGACGCAAACAAAGCCGGCGTCTACAGGTTTATGCGGAAACCGCTCTTCTCTCTATCAATAGCGAATTGTATAAACGATTGCCTGAGCCCGGACGAAAATGAGGAGGACGAGGAACCTGAAAGCGGCAAGGATGACGTCGCGGGCTGTTTTGCCGGACACCGCATCATCCTGGCCGAGGACATCGAGATCAACAGAGAGATCGTGCTGGAGTTGCTTGCGCCCACTGAACTTGAGATAGACTGCGCGGAGTCCGGGCTGAAAGCCTTAGAGCTCTTCAAATCCGATCCCGAGCGATATGAGATGATATTCATGGACATTCAAATGCCCGTGATGGATGGCTACAAGGCCACCCGTTCCATCCGTAAACTCGACAGCCCACAGGCGAAGCTGGTTCCCATAATAGCCATGACAGCGAACGTCTTTCGCGAGGACATAGACAGATGCCTGGCGTCAGGCATGAACGACCATATTGGGAAACCCCTCGACATCGACTCCGTCATGGACAAGTTACGCAAGTACCTCCTTTGACGGTCTCCAATGAGGCAAACTGCGGGAGCGCTTCGATAATGCACTGGAATTTTTCCGATATTTTACGGCGTCCCCAGGAAGGGCGCCTTGCGCGATCTGACGGGACGATACTGGTCGAGATAGGCTTCGGCAACGGGGAGTACCTTCTTCATACAGCTCGTTCGCGGCCTGACGCCCTGATCGTCGGCATCGAGACCTCTCAGTGGTGCATCACCAAAGCCGCGCGGAGAGCCCTCGCCTTCGGAATCGGAAACATCCGCGTTCTCCACGGCGACGCCAAAGGGCTCCTCCCGTACGCCTTCGAACCCGGCGTCATCTCTGAGGCGTTCATGAACTTTCCGTGCCCCTGGCCGAAGAAAAAACACGCAGAGCGCAGGGTGGCGAGCCCGCGGTTCCCCGGCCTTATTTGCGGGGGCCTCTGTGTCGGAGGGAGCTTTACGCTCGCCACTGACGTCGAATGGTACGCTCTGGAGACCCAGGAAGCTTTCGCCTCCGACAACCGCTTCGAGACAGGACTCGCGACCCGCAATCCAGAGCGCGGATATCTGACGAAGTACGAACGCAAGTGGCGCGAAATGGGCAGGGACACGTTCACTGTGACTGCGAGAAAGGTACGGGATGAACAGATCATGCGAACGGAAAGCGAGGACGCAATGAGCGAAGTCCGAGCGGCGCCAGCGAAAAACGCCTGGGAACTCAGGGAGAGGCTGTCGTCGGTTACAGGAGAGACGCTTAGAGGCAGCGACTACATCGTGATATTCCGCGAGCTGTTCTTCGCCGACGACGGAACCGCTCTCATCTCCGTAATATCGGTCGACGAGGGCTTCGAGCAGCATTACTACATAAAAGCCATTCCAGGCGACATCACGAGAGGCAAGATCGACCCCGTCGGACACCCCTACAGAACACCCGGCGTGCGCGCCAGTATGAGGCGCATATCCCAGATTGCGGGCGTGTCTTTTTAACCTCGAACGTCGGCGGGTAGTGGTTGGGTATTGGTTGGCGCGCGATCTTGCCCCTGTTTTTGGATTACTTGCGTAAAGTAGGATATACTTATAGAAAAATATTAGCCGTCGGAGGCCGCTATGAAAAGACGAACATTTCTAGTATTAATTGCCGCTGTAGTGTTGATTGCGACTGGCGCCGCGATCACTGTCCGGTACAGCCGATACGACGATTCGGACGTCAGGCGGACTGAGCTTTTTTTTGAAAGGTCCAAAAATTCCTATCCAAAACTCATTGCTTTTCTGCATAAAATGCCCAAGGGCGGAGACTTGCACAACCACCCCTCCGGGGCGCTCGACGCCGAAGACGTTATAGCGCTTGCCATCGAGCAAGGATTGTACTATGACCGTGACGCCGAACGTTTCACAAAGGAGCTTCCCAGCCGGGACTATTGGGCGCCTGGCGACTATTTCGACCCGCGATACACGCAGGTCAACCCAGCGTACTCCGATGTACTGAACGCGCTGTCGCAGCGCGACGTTGGAAGCGATAACTTCGCAGCCAGCACCCAGGGGGAAAATGTCAGCGGTCATGACGACTTCTTCCGCGTGTTCAACGCGGTCGGAGATGTCGACATTCCCCTTGAACTCGAACTGCGCCGGCTGTTCGAGCGCGCCAGCGGCGAAAATATCGGCTATATGGAACTGATGGACACTCCGGCTTCGGCGGAGGATCTGGCGAAGTACGACAAACTGCGCGATGAGATTGCGCCCGGCTTGCGCTACAATTTCATCGCGACGGTTGTGCGAACCGTCGATCTGGAGCGTTTCAAGAAAATGCTCGATGACGCTGTGGCGAAATATTACGACAAAGATTTGCGGGTCGTTGGCATAACAATCCTGGCCCCCGAGGATAACCCGATCAGCCGCCGCGACTTTGACGCTCAGATGCAAGCTATTGACGAACTATACCAAAAGTCCGTGGAGGAACACCCGGACGACCCGCCTAAGTTTTCGCTGCATTCAGGAGAGCTGACGCTGAAACTGTCACCGTACATGGATATGACCGACCGTATTTCAGAGTCGATCTACAGGGGTCATTCAATCCGTATCGACCACGGCGCCTCGATTCAATGGGAGAACGACGTGTACGGCTTATTGCGCCGCATGAAGGACGAGCACATCGGCGTTACGGTATGCCTGACTTCCAATCAGGGGATTTTGAATTACGACGCGTTTACCAGTCAGTTCCGCATATATTACGACGCCGGCGTGACGGTCAGCCTGTCAACAGACGATGAAGGCGTCTCCCGCACAAACCTGACTGCGGAGTACGCCAAAGCCGTAACTGACTTCGGCCTGAGCTATGCGGACATAAAGGGACTGGCGTATAACGCGATCGACATCGCGCTGCTCGATGAGGACGCGAAATCGGCGGAACGATCCAAACTCGACGTCGCGTTTGACGAGTTTGAGGCGAAAATCACGGAGGCAAGCAAGATATTTTGACATATTCCGATAGGGATGTCGGCGAACATTAAGGACCCGCCGGCTTAAAGCAGGCGGGTCCTTAAACGGAAGCAATGTTATATCCTAAAATCCCGAAAATTATACATAGGAATTTGTTTTGATGTCGAAAGCTGACAAGATCTCAGCCTGAGCTTTAGAGAGCTTGCTGAAAATTGATTTGCGGCGACCATCCACTGAA
>JAISQP010000160.1 GCA_031274115.1 Synergistaceae bacterium | reverse complement strand
TTTCCCGCCAAGCCTGGGAACCTCTCTGGCAACAGGCGAGAGAAACAGCATGAGGCTTCTCATATCAAGGGAGTTTTCCTCCAGTTCTTCCACTGGAATCTCCCTCACTGCTTCATCCTCTCTTCCCGCGTCGCGTACGATCAAAAGGCGTCTGCGCGAAAAAATCGAGCGAACCTCCGCGAGTTTCTCCGCAAGGCCGCGTTTCACAGGATTGTATATGGCCACCGTGAGACCGCTGGCTTCGGCGCACTCCATGGCGCGGACAACGGCGTCCCACGGCTGCAAGTAGTCAGAGATGGACAGCAGGACGAGACCGTTGGAATACGGCGCTCCCACCGCTCTTCCAGCCGCCTGCGCCGCCGTTATTCCCGGCAGTACCCTGATCGGAAGGTCCTTCGGGGCCATCGAGAGCACGAGCGGCGCAAGGCCGAAGAGGGCCGGATCGCCTCCGGAGACCAGCGCTACGCTGTAACCCGAAGCGGCGTGGTCCAGGGCGTTCCTCACCCGTTCCTCCTCCTCGCCCATGCCATAGCGCTCTACTATCTTGCCATGGATCCAGGCGGGAGGCAGCAGGTCAACGTACAGCCCGTATCCGACAACTACATCCGAAACCGATATCGCGGTCCTCGCCTCGGCGGTGAAAAATCTGGCGTCCCCGGGACCTGTGCCAACTACGAAGAGTTCGCCATACCTCGCCGGATTCGACACGGAAAGCGCGACCGTCACCCCATCTTCAGCCTGACGCGGTCCGAGAAGAACCCCGCCGCTCGCCGCGGCCTGTTCGGCAACGCCTGGCAGACCTACATGTCTTTCCGCGGCAGACGGCGAAAAATCGCCGGCCTGAGATTTTATCTCTTCATCGGAGACAGTCACGAGAGGGACGCCGCATAGCTCGGCAAGAGACAATAGCCCTTCTTCGTCAGACTTGACTTCAGCGGTACGAAGCTCACAGAGCGACTCCATGAGCAAGGGACCCTTCGGGTTCGAGGAGAGCGCTCTCTTGAGCGATCTCTCCAAAACCTCACACGCCGCGCCCCTGCGACAGCCAACCCCGGCTACGATGACGCGCGGGACTATTTGGGGCTTAGCGCCCACCAGTTTCTGTATGCTTCCGGGTGAGATTATGATATCAGCGTCGGTTTGTGTTGCAGCCGCGTCATACCCGCAAGGGAGCGGAAACTTCGTCCCGCTCTCCGCGAGAAGCGGGTCGACCCAGACGAGAATCTTGCCCGTCCCGATGAGTTTGCGTATTACGGACGCCATGCCGGTGCGAAGCAAAACCTGCCACCCTCGCCGTGCGGCCCACAGGTCCGGCGCGACGAAGCCCGAGCGGTCGCTCGATGTAGTGGGCGTGAAAACCGCCCCATAGGCGGAGAGGATGTCCGCGCATGTTCTCGCGAGATCGGACGCGCCCCCGACGTGCCCTGCGACGACCGGTATGACAACCTCCCCATCCTCGGACACCACGACCAAAGCCGGGTCTGTCGCCTTGTCCCGCATAAGGGGAGCAACCGAGCGAACAGCGATGGCGAGCGCGCCAACGAAGATGAAAGCGCTGGCGTCATTCCACCTCTTCGAGAACGCGTCAGCGGCGCTTCCGTCCGAGAGCGGGGTCATCTCGGCGTCCAGCGCGCGAACAAGCGCCTTTGCCACTTCAGCCCCTCTTTCATAGTGGAAGACGTATCTGTTTTTTTTCAGCATCTAACTTCTGGCTCCGTGAGTAAAAACCGGGTTGTACAGCAGGCTGCGAGACGACGAGTCCCTGTCGAGACAGTCGCCTATTATTATCAGGGCGTGCTTCGTGATCCCGGCGTCTTCCAGAGAACGCGGAAGATCCTCCAGCGTCGTAACCGCGCTTTCCTCGTCGGGCCACGTCGCGCGATATATCCACGCCGCCGGAGTCTTCGGACTTCTGCCGGCCCTCAGGCACTCCTCAACTATCGCGCCCGCCCTGTCGGCCGACAAGAAGACAACGAGCGACGAACCATGAGACGCCAGAGCTTCGAGGCGTTCGGACTCCGGCGTCGGGGTTCTGCCGGACATCCTTGTGCATATCAGAGTCTGCGATCCGCCGGGCACAGTATACTCCACGCCAAGGCGCGCCGCGGCGCCCTGAAGACTCGAAACGCCCGGAACTATTTCACATTCGATCCCCAAACTCCCAAGCCTTGTTATCTGCTCGGATATCGCTCCGTAAAGGCTCGGATCTCCGGTGTGGAGGCGCACGACCACGCCGCCGCGCGAAACGGCCCCGGCCATGGCCTCGACCTGTTCCTCCAGCGTCATGCCTGAGGAATCCTCGATGACGCAATCGATTGGCGCGCCTTTTAATATCTCTTCGTTAACAAGGCTGCCGGCGTAAAGGACAAAATCAGCCGACTCCATAAGCCTTGCGCCCTTTACAGTTATGAGTCCCGGATCACCCGGTCCCGCGCCCACTATATAAACCTTTTTCGGGGCAGGGGTCTTCATAGCTGTTTGTCTCCCCATATCAGATCTATTGGATTATTGCCCTGCAAAAGCCATTCTTTTCCGGCTCTGCGGCCGACGGAGGAGTGTATTCTCCAGAAACCGGTCTCCGCGCCGAGCAGATCGAGGCGCGACAGCGCCCTAGCGCTCGTGCCGGGCGAGATAGCGGTCAAAAGGAGCCTTCCGCCATTCTCAAGGCGATCCCAGCACGCTTTCATGATCTCTTCGAGGGCGCTCCCGTGTCCTCCGATGAAGACGACGCCGAACGAGCCCCCTGGAATATCCTCCGGCGCTCTGCCCTCTATGAGGTCAACCCTTGCGGCAAGACCGGAGCGATCTATATTTCTCTTCACGATGCCGACCGCGGAAGCGGAGGCTTCCAAGCTCGTCACCCTCCCCGCGTCACCTACGGCTCTCATCAGTTCCACCGTCATCGCGCCCGTTCCGCTTCCTATTTCCAGCGCCCTTGCGCCGGCCAGAGGCGAGAGAAGCGAGATTGCGAGGGAGCGGATTGGAGCTTTGGTCATCGGCGTCCTCCCAATTCTTTCGAACCACTCGTCAGCGACCGCGCCGCGAACATCCAAGCCCTCGGTCATTTCCCGGCCGCCGTCATTTCCAGCCAGAGCAGCGCCAGCTTTCCTACGTAGAGACAGCGCGAGAGGTCCTTCAGGTTCTCGGCTTCGAACACAAGCTCGTTGGGAAGGCCGAGATCCCAGCCTATTGCCGCCCACGCGCCGCCAAGCGTCTCGTCCTCCGCAAGCCAGCGGATGTTGTGGATGGCGTCGTCGGACGAGCCGAGGAGAACGACCAGAGCAGGGGCGGAACAGAGTTTTTTTGCGAGCTCGTCCCTGTCCGGGAGTTCCCGTCCGTGGAGGGTATCGGAAACTACGTTCACCCACGAACGCCCAATCCTCGCCGAGAGTATCTGTAAAGCGGACACGCCTGGGATAATGTTGACGTTATCCCTCCCAAAGTGTTCCACCACTTTTTTAGCTAGGCTGTAGAAGCCTGGATCGCCGCTCACGAGCAGAGAGACCTCCCCACATTGCGATTCTCTCTCCAGGACATCGACTACAGCCTGTGCCATTCCGGAGGCTGGCAGTTCAACATACCTCGCCAACGGCGACAGATTAGCGGCTTCCAGTATACGAGCGCTCGCAACCAGCACGTCGGAGTTCGAAATCGCGACTACGGCTTCGTTCGTCAGGTGTTCGAACGTTCCAGGGCCCAGACCGATTATCTTGATCATTCAAGTTCAAGCGCGTTCGCTCTGATCTCCTCGATCAAAGCGCCAAGGTTCTGGGTTCGGGCAAGCTCACGATCCGGGAGTGAGAACGTCAGGCAAGCGCACTCGGAGATGCCGGTCGCGCCAACGAGCGCGGTCTTCACAATACGCTCGGTAAGCTCGACCAAGGCCGCCGCGCCCCAGTTCGTCTTCGATATCCTGGTCGCGACCTCGTCGGCCATCGTGCTGTCCAATATCTCCCTCACCTCGCCGCGGCCCGCGCCGTGCAGGGCAGAGTAGGCAGCCAGCGCTACCAGGCGCCCGTCGCTCTTCGAACTGTGCGTATCCATGGAACCTGCCGATAACTTGGCGAACTTGCCTATCTGTCCGATGAGAAGCAGTTTTTCAAAGCCCAGGTTTCCGCTGATGGCGAGAGAGTCGCCGGCGAAGTTGCTTATGTTTACTATCATCCTTTCGGGCACTCCAAGAAGCATCGCCATCCTTCTGCCGTAGTTTCCGGGAACGAGACACGCTATATGCGCGCCGGACGCCGAAAGCATCGACAGCTCCGACTTTATCGTGCCGACAATCGCGTCGGAACTCATCGGCGAAACAATACCGGTAGTTCCCAGTATCGAGAGGCCTCCCACTATTCCGAGCCTCGGGTTGTATGTGCGCTTTGCCAGTTCCTCTCCGTTGGGAATGGAGATGGAGACGAGCGCGCCGTTCCCTTGGGGCAGCTCAGCCTCGATGGATCTTCTTATCAGCGACATAGGTCCGGGGTTTATCGCCGCCTTACCGGGAGGTACGGGAAGCCCGGGTTTCGTAACGACTCCTACGCCCTTGCCCCCAAGTATCGTCACGCCCGCAACGTCGAGTATCTCAACCGACGAGACGATGACCGCGCCGTGCGTGACGTCCGGGTCGTCGCCGGCATCCTTCGTGACCCAGGCTTCCGCGCCGTTTTCCGTCCTGAGACAACCGGTGACAGGAATCGTGACCTCTTTGCCAGCGGGCAGCCGAAGCGGTATGCTGCAACAGCTCCTGTCCAGCAGAAAACGCACAGCGGCAACCGCCGCCGCCGCCGCCGCCGTTCCAGTGGTAAAACCCTTCGCTCCACCCAATCCCCATTGCTCCATACATTACCTCCCGACAGCCGCCAACTCTCCCAAGCTGTCTATTACGCCCATCTTCAAGCGCAGAAGAGAGGGACGCGAGATATCCGCTTCATCGACATCGAAAACGTTCCCATTACGGACAGCCTTCATATCCGAAAACCTCGGATCTCTCATGAAATCGGCCGCGCTCAGCGCGTTCATAGCGCCCCGCTGCAACAGCACAGCGTCGACCTTTCCGTTCAGCGCCAGCAGTCTCTCGGCGCCTAAAGCGGCGATGACGCTTCCGCGAGAAATAGGAACAACGTCCCGCGCCGCGTTGTAAAAACCGGCGCGCTCCATGATTCTCTCCGCCCACGACCCTGGGGCGCATGTCGCCATACTTCTCCCGACGGTTATCAGAACAGCGCCCGGTCTCTGCCCGCTCGCATCTCTTCCCGCGATAAGGCTCGAGGCCTCGCCCGATTTCCGCTCCGGGTCCTCGTCTCCAACCAGCTTCGACAGGAGTCCTATATACGCCGGAAACTCCTCCCATGTCGGAGGGTCTATCGCCAGAACCTTCACGCCCAGAGAGCGCAATTTACTGTAAAGCGCCTCCTGAACACGGATATTCATCGTACGAGTCAGCACCAGGTCCGGTCCAAGCGATATTATCATCTCGACGCCCGGCTTCATTCCGACACGCGGCAATGAACCCAAAATGGCCGGGTCATCTCCGTTGCTCGCGGCAACCAACAAGCTCTTCGCTCCGAGCGCAATCAGGTTTTCGGTGTGACCGGCGTAAAGGGACACTATCCTTCGCGCCGGTCCGTCGAACGAGACTTCGGTTCCGGCATCGTCGACAACCGTCAAAAACCCTGACAGCTCCTCTGCCGCCGGGACAGAAGGGCGCCATCCGGAGACAAATAGGACCGACATCATTATTAGTATACCCTTTTTTACGAAATTCAACACTCAATCCTCCGAAGTTATGCCCATTCAGTGGACAACTTTGTGGAAAAACAGCCCAAAATCAGATTGCGTCGCCCGGGGAAGGCTGTTGATAAGTCGTTTTTTTAAAAGCCAATCCCCGGGATTATGGAAACGCTGATTTCTGTTTACAAATACAGAGACCGTCAAGGTTTTAACACCAATTTGAGA
>JAISQP010000086.1 GCA_031274115.1 Synergistaceae bacterium | reverse complement strand
GACACGATGTCGGACGAGCGACAAAGTAAGCGTAAAGACGCCGCTCTTGGGCGGCTTTACGCGGCATGGAAGTACTTCTGTCGCGGTCCGATTCACGCAGTGAGCCGAAAGTTCTCTGGACCATCTTGAAACAACTCGATGGTCATATGGGTTTTTATCCAGCCTTTCATCATTTAATATTATTGTTTTTTTGGAGAAGTGATTCATGAAATTTGTCGATATTATATCAATTTCTGTCTCCGGCGGACGCGGCGGCAACGGTTGCATGAGTTTCCGCCGTGAGAAGTTTCTGCCGAACGGCGGACCGGATGGAGGCAACGGCGGCAGGGGAGGGAACGTCATACTCGAAGCGACGGCGAGCCTCCAGACGCTTGCGGATTTCGAGCGCCGCCGACGGTTTGTGGCTGAAAACGGCGGGCACGGTCAGGGCGCCGCAAAAAACGGACGGGCCGGAGGCGACCTTGTGCTCAAGGTTCCGTGCGGAACGCTCGTCTTCGACGACGAGACAGGGGAGGGGCTCGCCGATTTAGTGGAGCCCGGAGACTCTTATGTCGCGGCAATGGGCGGCAGGGGAGGGCGGGGCAACAGGGTCTTCGCCAGCTCTTTGCGCAGAGCGCCGCGCTTCTCCGAAAAGGGGGGAATCGGAGACGAGTCGAGGCTTCGCCTCGAACTCCGCCTCATTGCCGACATTGGCCTGGTCGGCCTGCCCAACGCCGGCAAATCCAGCATACTGGCGGCGGTTTCAGGGGCGACTCCCAAGATTGCCGACTATCCCTTCACCACTCTGTCCCCCAACCTCGGCGTCATACTCACCGACGTAGAGGCTGTGGTCCTCGCCGACATTCCGGGGCTGATAGAGGGCGCCAGCGAGGATAAAGGCCTCGGGCTCGAATTTCTGCGGCATATCGAGAGGACGAGGCTTCTGTTGCACGTGCTCGACCTCTCCTCCGGCGACGCGGAGGAAATCGAACGCGACTGGAGGGTGGTCCGCGAGGAGATGCGCCGTTACGACGCCGAACTCGAAGGGCGGCCCTGCATAGCGATCGGAAACAAGACAGACCTTCTTTCGGATTTTCACGCCCTCGCCGAGGAACTCGAAAAATTTTTCGCGGGCGAGGGATTTCCCTTCCATACCGTGAGCGCGCTCACCGGCGAAAATATCGATGACCTCGTCCTTCGGGCGGTCGACTTCACGAAAGTTCACCCGCGGCCGCGCGGAGAGGTAAGGCTCTTCGCGGCGACCGAGGCGGTGGACGTCCGGGACGCGCCGGGGACGCGCTCACGGCAGAAGATGCAGATCGTCTCGCTTCCCGGCGGGAGCTTCCGGGTACTGCATCCGCAGTTGGAGCGCGCGGCGGAGCGGTATGACCTCTCCCAGCCGGAGAACGTGGCGCGGTTTACTAAGCTGCTCCGCAAACACAGGGTCGAGGAGCTTCTCGCGGCGGCGGGCGCCGCAGCCGGCGCCTCCGTATCGATAGGCAGAACCGACTTCGATTTCAACCCCGACGACAAGGGCGAGAGGGACTGAGGCAGTCGGCAAAGTGGCGGACCGTATCGGAATAATGGGCGGCACGTTCGACCCTATACATTACGGACACCTCTTTGCGGCGCAGGAGGCGATGACATGGCTCGGGCTCTCGAAGGTCGTCTTCGTCCCGTCGGGCGCTCCTCCGCACAAGACGTATCCGGACATGGCTACGGCGAAGGAGCGCTACGAAATGACCCTCCTCGCCGTTGCGGACAATAAAAGATTCGAAATTTCGAGAGTAGAGACAGATCGTCCCGGAATGAGCTATACTCTTGATACGATGAAAGCGATGAAGGAGCTTTATCCGGCGTCAGAGTTATACTTTATCACCGGCGTCGACGCCGCGGCGGACATGGCGTGTTGGCGCGCTCCGACGGAAATAGCGGCGCTCTGTATGATAGCCGTAGTGAAGAGACCCGGATATGACGACGGCAAACTGGACGATCTTCCGGACGGGATAAAAAGATCGCTTTGCGTTATAGACGCTCCAATGCTGGACATCTCGGCCACCGACATCAGAAGGCGGGCGAGGGAAGGGCGCGGCATCGGCTATCTTATGCCGGAAACCGTCCGCGCCTACATTGAGAAGAATAGCCTTTACACATCGACAGGCGGTGAATCGATTGACCTTTAAAAAGCTTCTCCTGGTTCTTACCCTGGCCTTCTCCTTCGGCGCGGGCGCCTATGTGCGGTTTCACGATATCGATCCGGGGGTAAGCGAGCGTACCGGCGTCGACGCTCAAAAGCCCGGCGTTCCTGACGCCGACGTCGTCCGAAGCCCAGATCCGGAAGAGGACTCCCTGCCTGAGAAGCTCGACATAGCCGGCAGAATAAATATCCTTCTCCTTGGGGAGGATAACGTCGACGGCGTCAAACGATCCGACACTGTCGCGTTCATCGCTCTGGACATTGACGAGCGCAACATGAGAGTGCTGTCGCTTCCGCGCGATACAAGGGTCTACATACCGGGGCACGGCAATCAGAAGCTCAACCACGCTTACGCGTACGGAAAGGCGGAATTGCTCAAGGCCACCGTCGAGCGTTTCCTGGGCGTCACGATTCACTACTACGTCAAAATCGACTACGACAACTTCCCGAAGCTCGTGGACATCGTGGGCGGCGTGGATCTTTACGTAGGGAAACACATGAAGTACACCGACAGGAGAGCCACCCCTCCGCTTGTAATAGACATTCCGGAGGGCAAGCAGCACATGGACGGCGAGACAGCGCTGAAATACGTTCGCTTCAGGAACGACGCGCTCGGGGATATAGGGCGCATCCAAAGACAGCAGCAATTCCTGAAGGCTCTGCTGAACAAGATGTACGAGCCCGAGAACCTGCTGCGCTTCGCGACGCTGTCGCGTGAGATAACCAACACTCTCGCCACGGACTTGCGTCCGAGCATGACGCTCCAGCTCTGCGCCTTCGTCCGAAAACTCGACAAGGAGAAGGACCGGGTCTTCTTCATGATGCTCCCGGGCACGCCCGCTCTGATAGACAATCTCAGCTACTGGGTGGCCGAGCCGTCAGCCGTTTCCCAGTTCCTGAGCGCGAACGCCGACGATCTCAGAAACCTCGTGAAGGAGTCCAAGGCGTCCGAAAGGAGGGCGCCCCTCAACTCCGTCACCGACGCCGACGACTACTCTCCGGATTCCCCGAACGGCCTCAAGGCTGAGTTGTCGGACCAGGATACCACTCCTTCCCCGCAGGACGTGATGTCGATAATAAGGTCCATCCCGGAGGCGGTCGCCGTATTGAACGGCACTGGAAAGAGCGGGGTAGGGCAGTCCGTCGCTTCACACCTCCAGAAAATGGGCGTGGACGTGGTGAGCGTCGGCAACGCCAAACACTTCGACTACAGGAGCAGCAATATAATCTACCCCGAAGGAGCGCCCGAGTCCACCAGGCAGACGGCCCAGCTTCTCTCGAAATTATGCGGAATCAGCGGCTCTCTCACGAGGGCTAACAAAATGGCGTCCTACCCGTCGCTCATAGTGGGGAAGGATTATGAACTGCTGTTAAAGCGGCTGGAGAACAGTTACTTTACGATGCAATGAATTACGGAATATTGGAGAGGTCAGGTGATTGAAGAAGTTATGACGGTTGATAAAAGCGTTTATGATGAGTACATGCCGATTATAGAGGCCCTTGAATCGAAACACGGGTACGACATCGACTTTATAGATTTGCGCGGCATATCGGGCTTTGCCGACGCGTTCATCATAGCCACTGCGAGATCGGACATAAACGCCCGAACTCTTCGCGAGGCGGCGGAAGAGGCGATGGACTCCATGGGTCTCGCCTGTAAGATAGAGGGACAGGACAGCGCCAAGTGGAGCCTTCTGGACGCCGGCCACGTGGTCGTCCACATATTCACCAAGGCCGGAAGAGAATTTTACCGGCTCGAAAGACTCTGGGGCGACGCCCCTTCCATTCGCTTCGAAGCCGAAGACGAGTAATATAAAGCTGATTTATAGTTACAAGCCTGGAGGGCAGTAAAGGAGAGTGTCAGGTGTTTGCAGTTGAGAGATAAGAACACTATAGACGCGGTTGAGTTACCTGTATCCAGGGAGTTTTGGTACGTCATAAATTGGGAGAAGCGGCGGCGTATAGCTTATACACTGTTGGGGATAGCGGTATTCGCGTCGATCATTCAGCTTTACGCGGGCGTAGAGGAGCAACGGGTATGGGCCATAGGGACGCTGGTTACGTGCGCCGTGTACTTTTACCTCTTGAGGAATTATCTGCACAATAAAGTTGTAAGGTTTCTTTTAGGGTGCCATATCTGGGGTTTAAAGCTGCTGCTAATCGGCGTTATGTGTGTTATGCTGCTGTATATATATATACTTCATCCGTAAAGTCAAAACCCGGGGGAGTGGTAGAGGTTGCGGCCAGAGAATAAGAACGCTATCGACGCGCTGTTTCAGCGTAAACCGCTCTCAATATGGAAGATACTGCGTCTATGCGGGTATGCCCGTCTGTTTCTGACGACGCTGTTGATATGTACTAACCATGGCGCGCCTGCAAGCCCTTTAGCCAGGACACTCGCACTGTTGACTACATTCGGTGAATTCTACATAATGAAAAACTATCTGCACACTAAGTTCGGCAAGTTCTTTATCGCGCTAGAGGGCGGTTTTGCGATCCTTGTAACACTGGCGGTTATAGTCATGCTTGTATGGGCATTTACGCAGCCGCCCATTTAATTTTCCGCGCAAAGGGGAGTGTGCCGTTTGCAGTCAGAGGACGAGAGCATTATCGACGCGGAGTTTCAGTCTAAACCTCCGCCAACCGCTTCGCTCTCAGGATGGAAAATACTGCGTGCGGTTGCGTATGGCCGTCTGGTTATGTCGGGGATATTGATATGTATTTACTTTGTGAACGCGCCACCTTTAGACAGACTAATCACCCTGTCGCTGACATTCGGTGAATTCTACATAATGAAAAAGCATCTGCACAACAAGTTCGGCAAGTGCTTTATAGCCATAGAGGGCGGCGTCGTGATCCTCGCGATGCTGGTATTTACATACGTACTGGCAACCACCGGACCTTAGGGCGCAACAAGACAAAATACGCCTGTCCGTCATGCAGGGCGCACGTCTAGGCAAACCAAATCTGAGGATTATCTGTGGCGTCTGTAGTTATGCGCTCGAGTCAGAGTCACCCAAAATGTCTTATAATAGTTGTTATGACATTTATATCGCTCAGAGCGCGGCAGCGAGGATTTTTTCGAAGGACTCTACTTCGAGCGACGCGCCGCCTATCAGCAGTCCGTCTATGTCGGGCTGGCTCAGGAGGCTTCGGCTGTTGTCCGGCTTCACGGAACCGCCGTACTGAATCCTGAGGGCGTCGGCGGTTTTTTTACCGAACTTCGAAGTGGCAAGCTCGCGGATAAAGGCGCAGGCTTTTTCAGCGTCGTCGTCGCTCGCGGTCTTCCCTGTGCCGATAGCCCAGACGGGTTCGTAAGCTATCACTACCTTTTCACCGACGACATCTCCTTTAAGGCTCTTCCATGCGCTGTCGAGCTGGCGGGCAAGCACGTCGTTCGTCTTCCCCGCTTCGCGTTCATTCAGAAGTTCTCCTACACAGAAGATCGGGAGCAATTTCGACTCGAGCGCGGCGCGCAATTTCTTTTCGAGTATTTCGTCGGACTCCCCAAAGATATGGCGTCTCTCGCTGTGGCCGAGCACGACATATCCGCAGCCCGCTTCCTCGAGCATCGACAGCGTAATCTCGCCCGTGAAGGCGCCCTTGGGCTCGAAGTAAGCGTTTTGAGCGGCGACTTCGATTGCATCGCTCTTCTTTGCCGCGACTGCGGCGGCGATGGACGTGAACGGCGGCGCTATCACGATGCTTATCTTTTTCTCCTTGACGGCGGATGCAGCTTTTTTGCCCGTATCGTCAGAGGCAAGCCAGGCTTCAAGTTTGTTAAAAAAATCACTTGTCGCCGCAGAATTATTGTTCATCTTCCAGTTTCCCGCAATTATCTTCGTTCTCAAAATATCCCGCGTCCTTTCGCTTGAAGAAACACGCAACAATGCGCCGCGCCATAATCACAGAAGCCGATTATACTGCGCGCAAGCCGCGAATATAATCGGCTCCATTGTCGCTTTATCCTATAATGTACGGCTCAACTCCCGGAAGTATCTTCCCCTCGAAAAACTCGAGGCTCGCTCCCCCGCCGGTCGAGACGTGGCTCACTTCTTTTTCGTAGCCGAACTTTGCGATCGCGGCGGCGGAATCGCCGCCTCCCACCACGGTAAAAGCTCCGTCCGCCGTGATTTTAGCAAGCTGATACGCGATAGCTTTCGTGCCCTCGGCAAAAAGAGGCGTCTCGAATACGCCCATCGGTCCGTTCCATAAGACCGTTTTTGCGCCTTGAAGGGCGCTTTTAAACGCCTTTATCGTCTCCGGACCGATGTCGAGCCCCAGCTTGTCCGATGGGATAGCGTTTGCGGAGACGATGGAGGATGACGCGGTTTCAGATATCTCCGAGGCCGCTACCACGTCAGATGGCAGGAGAATAGAGACTCCTTTCGACTTTGCGCGGCTGGACATCTCCCTGGAGAAATCGAGTTTGTCCTCCTCGCAGAGCGACTTGCCGATCTCTAAGCCCTGAGATTTCAGGAACGTGAACGCCATGCCCCCTCCGATTATTATCGTGTCCACCTTGTCCATGATGTTTTCGATAACGCCTATCTTGTCCGATACCTTTGCTCCGCCCAATATGAGGATGTAAGGTTTTTTGGGGTTGTCCCGGGCGGAACTGAGCATCTCGATCTCGCGGATCAGGAGCGGTCCGGCGAATGAGGGAAGATAATCGACCACGGCCCTCGTGGAGGCGTGAGCCCTGTGAGCGGCGCTGAACGCGTCCATTACGAAGACGTCGAACGGGGATGCGAGTTTCTTCGCGAAGGACGCGTCGTTTTTTTCCTCCTCGGCATGGAAACGAAGGTTTTCGAGGACCGCGATCTCTCCAGGCGCAAGGGACCCTATCAGCTTCGCGGGCTCGTCGCCTACACAGTCGCCGGCAAAGGCTATTTTCTTGCCGATAATCTTAGCGAGCTCGTCCACAACCGGCTTGAGAGAGTATTTTGGAACCGGGGCGCCCTTCGGCCTGCCGAGATGGGATACAAGCGCAATCCTGGCGCCGGCGGCCTCCAGCTCTTTTATAAGCGGAACGTGGGCGTTTATCCTGGTGGCGTCAGCCACTTTTCCGTCAGAGGCGAGAGGGACGTTGAAGTCCACTCTCACAAGAACTTTTTTGCCGGTTACGTCGCTTTTCGCAAAGGTCTTGAGCTTCAACGCCTACAGCCCTTTCTTTATGATGAGGTCCGCGAGGTCCGCCACCCTTGTGCTGTAGCCCCACTCGTTGTCGTACCACGAGAGAACCTTGACCATGTTGTCGATTACGGTCGTGTGCTTCGGAGCGAAAATGGATGAGTGATAATCGCCAAGGAAGTCCATTGAGACGAGATCATCGGGCTCATAACCCAGAATGCCCTTCAGCGGCCCGTCGGCATATTCCTTGACGGCGGCGTTAATTTCTTCTTTAGTCGCCGGCTTGGCCAATTCCGCCGTGAGGTCGACGATGGAGACGTCCGGGGTGGGAACGCGAAGCGAAAAACCGTTGAGCTTTCCCTTGAGTTCCGGTATGACTTCCGATATAGCCTTCGCCGCGCCGGTGCTGGTCGGTATTATGGAAAGAGCGGCCGCCCTCCCGCGCGTAATTGCGGAAAGCCCTTTTTTGGGCGGGAAGTCGAGCGTAACCTGGTCGTTCGTGTACGAATGAATTGTGTTCATGAGACCCTTCACTATTCCAAAACGCTCGTGTATAGCCTTCACCACAGGCGCAAGGCAATTTGTCGTGCAGCTCGCGTTGGATATGATGTTGTGCTTGGCAGGGTCGTAAGAGTCGCTGTTCACTCCCAGGACTATCGTTACGTCCGGATTCGTCGCCGGCGCTGAGATTATTACCTTCTTCGCTCCAGCCGTTATGTGAGCCTTCGCCTTCTCTCCGTCCGTGAAACGCCCGGTGCTCTCCAACACTATATCGACGCCCAGCTCCTTCCATGGCAGCTTGGCGGGATCCGGCTCCGCGACAGCCTTGATCTTGCAGCCGTTTACCGAGAGAACGTCTCCCGAGAGCTCGACCGTTCCGTTGAACCTGCGGAAGACCGAGTCGTATTTCAGGAGATATTCCAACACATCCGGCGGAGTCAGGTCGTTTACCGCCACGATGTCGAAATCGTGGTTCCCTGTAGCGAAGTAAGAGCGGAGGAAAACTCGCCCTATGCGCCCAAATCCGTTGATCGCCAATTTTACCTTTGCCATTTCAAAAAACCTCCCTGAATTATTTGATTGGAACCTGTCTATTGCTAAACTTGAACGCAGAATGAAGTTAATAAATTATACTTAAAAGGCGGAAACGGTCAACGTCCCATTGCCTCATTTATCCGCGCCGCGGTTATTCGCTCTCGACGTCCGCTTTGAAGTTAGCCTCGTGAAGCAAAAGCCACTCTTTTCGCCACAACCCGCCCCCGTAGCCCGTAAGACTGCCGTCGCCGCCTATCACCCTGTGACAGGGCACGATGATTGAGACAGGGTTGCGATGATTCGCTCCGCCAACCGCGCGCGAGGCGTTTGGCCTTCCGATCTGAGACGCCAGTTTTCCGTAGCTCCACGTAGAGCCGTATGGAATAAGAAGAAGCGCGCGCCAGACCGCGCGCTGAAAAGGGGTGCCATTCAGGTCGAGCGGAATGTCGAAGCTGGTCCTGCGGCGATCGAAATACTCGTCGAGCTGCGCAACGCACTCTCTAAGAAACTTGTTCGATGGTCCGTCTCCCGGTTTTTCGAGAATTTTGCCGCTCGCCATGAACGACAAGTCCATTACTCCTCGGGAACTCGTCGATATCTCAATTTTCCCTATTGGGGATTCATAAATTGTTTTTTCTATCACCAGGAAGGACCTCCTCGATAATTCGCAAAATATTGTATTATTATAATATAACTTATCGCTAACAATCACGAAACGAGGAGTGGGCTTTGAAGGATATTTTTTTTATGTTATCCGCGCTTGATGAGGCAAAACGAGCTTTCGTGAGGAACGAAATTCCAGTAGGAGCGGTCGTCGTGCACGACGGCGTGATAATCGGCAGAGGGAGCAACGAAAGACTGATCGGCTCGATGCCGTTCGCTCACGCCGAGATGATGGCGCTGGCGGAGGCCGGAGAGACCCTGGGGACCTGGCGTTTCGACGGCTGTACGCTCTATGTAACGCTCGAGCCGTGCCTGATGTGCGCCGGCGCTATAATTCAGACTCGCGTGACCAGGGTGGTCTTCGGCGCCAAGGACCCGAAGGCGGGCGCCGCCGGATCTATCTACGACGTTTTTCGGGACGCCCGCATGCCTTTCAGATGCTCCGTTACGTCAGGGGTATTACGGGTCGAATGCGCGTCGCTGCTCAAAAAATTCTTTCTTTCGAGGAGAGAGCGCAACGCGAAGGTCATTGCGCCAACAGAACAGTAAGTCTGAAAGTCTTCCTCGCTCCCTTTGCCTCCGCAGTCAACTCGACGTCTTTCCCATTGTCCTGTGAATTAATCGTGACGACTCCGGATCGACTTATCTTCAGGGTATCAGGCGGCGCTACGCTCCATCTGATTGGCGAACCATCCGCTGTCGTCAAAGGAATCTTGAAAGACCCCGTTACCTTTGCTGGGGACTGACCGGGCTCAAAATAAATCGGCGTCGCCGAGATCTCGGAGATTGCCCGCACAGTGGGGTTGACGCTGTTTATCAGCCCGGAGGGAACGGGGTAATAATTCCGTTTGAACTTCCATCCGCCGCCCAGCTCTTTCATAGGCCCGGTCATAGATATCAGTTCGGAGGTAGAGAGTCCGGCGGCTGAAACCTTTCCTATCGGCGTTTCGAGAAGCCCGGCCGCGTTCGAGCGGCTTGTCCCTGTTGTGTCGAAAACACACTTCAAAATCGGGCTGAAACTTGCTCCCGCCAGTCCGCCGGAGTTCATCCCCGCGGCTTTTACCCTGCCTGTCGCTAAAGAGTTCGACATGGCCGAGCCGGCCTGCCGGTCGAGCGGGTTTAGGTTGCCCCCGACTAAGCCTCCGACGTCGCGGTTTCCCGTCACGGCGCCGCTCGCCATGCTGTTCGTAACACTGTCGATGTTCGAGCCGATGAGCCCTCCGAGCCGGAAATCGCCGCTCACGTATCCGCTGGACGCGCATCCTTTCACGATTCCCTCGATGTTTATCCCGACCAGCCCTCCGACGCAGTAGTTTCCGTTAACACTCCCGCCGGCGGCGCAGTTTATAATCGCCCCTTCGTAGTTTTTCCCGACCAGTCCTCCTGCGCGCTCGGTCCCAAAGACGTCGCCCTTCGCGGCGCTGTCGCTTACCTCGCTGCTGTTGCTTCCGACGAGTCCTCCGACGTTGTCGCCCCCCTTGACGCTCGACCCCGCGGTGCTGTTGGAGATATCTCCTCCGTCCCCGTTCACTCCGACCAACCCGCCCACGTCCGTCTCGCCGCGAGTTTCTCCGGTCGCCGTTCCGTCCCACAGAACGCCGATATTCACGCCTACCAGCCCCCCGACGTCCCCTTCTCCGTTTACGTCACAGCTCGAAACGCAATCGGCGGTTCTTCCATAGTTGACGCCTACAAGCCCTCCTACTGAGAAGCGCCTTGCCGTCACCTTCGCGTTCGCGGAACTTTCAGTGATTCTGCCGTGATTGGCGCCCGCGAGCCCTCCGATGTTGAACCCCGATCCATTGACGCTGCCGTTCACCGCGCAGTTTGAGACAGTTCCGCTGTTATGCCCGACGAGAATCGCGACGAACGCCCCGCCTGTCACATTGGCGTGAGCCATTACGAGGTTTTTGACGCTGCCGCTCTCGCCTACGTAACCAAAAAGGCCGATCGCGTTTTCGAACGACTTATATATATTCAAATTCGAAACGGTCTTTCCTCCTCCGTCGAAACGGCCGTTGAAAGGGCTTCTGTAAGATCCGACGGGCGTCCAATCAGAGTTTCCCAGATCAATATTTTCAGTGAGTTTGAAGAAGAGTCCTCTGCAGCTCTCTCCATCGTTTACAATATCTGATAAGAGCGCGAGCTGTTCCGGAGTCGCCACCTCATAGGGACTGGCCTTGCTTCCGTCTCCGCGTGAAAATATCCGCCGTATGCGGCTTCTGTAATTGTAAGTTTCGCCCTTTCGCATCGTCAATTTCAGTATTTTCACGTTGGAAGCCGCGGATGCGACAAGCTCGATCTCATCCCGGTCGGAACGCGCATTGGCGCTCCCGTCCGGGCCGACCGTGAGGGCGCCGTTTACGGCCCTCCACGTTATAGCCTCTCCTTCTTTTGTAGTTAAAGGGAGTTTAAAAGCCTTCGTAACTTTCGAGGAAGTGTCGCCCTTCGCAAACTTCACAGCGACGCTCGCAAGACCGACTGCCGCTTTTATCCCGGCGTTCCGGCTTTGGGCCAGAGCGAGCGGCGTTGGGTAGCAGCCCTTCGTGAACTCCCACGCGCCTCCGAGTCCAGGTACCGGCGTTCCCGCGGACGTCGTTTCGCGGCCCGAACAGCCTTCAGCGGGAACAGAGCGGTCGGCCTTTCCTGATCCAATTCCTCTCGTCAGCCCGGACGCCTGAAAGTCGAACGCGCAGCTTCGCGATTTGCCGCCGGAGTCAAAACCGATCAAGCCCCCGACAATGTCCACTCCCCTGACGCAGGCGCTGGAGAGGCTGTCGCGGAGTAATCCGCCGTTATCCCCGACGAGCCCGCCTAAAGCCTCGATTCCAGAGACGGCGCCGCTTGCGGCGGAGTTGTTGACCATTCCCCGGTTGAGCCCCGCTATTCCTCCGGCCCGGATAACCCCCTCCACATATCCGCTCGCCAAGCTGTCTGATATTGTACCCGCGTTCATCCCGGCTATCCCGCCGGCGTTATCCTCCCCGACGCACGCCGCCGCTGTCGCCACGCAAGCTGTAATCTCGCCGTTGTTGCTTCCGGCGAGTCCCCCGACAGCGCTCTCCCCCTCTACGGCGACGTTCGCGCGGCAGTCCCGGATAACGCCGCCGTTGAGCCCGGCCAGCCCCCCTGTGTTGTCCAAAACTCCGCTGACTTTACCGACGACCGAAACGTTCACGAGGGATCCGCCGTTGTAACCGGCCACTCCGCCGACGTTCCAACCGCCGCTGATATCCGCCTCCCGGATGTTTAAATCCGCCACCCGGCCCTCCCGGCCTATGGATCCGAAGAGACCGACGCCTCCATTGTTT
>JAISQP010000074.1 GCA_031274115.1 Synergistaceae bacterium | reverse complement strand
ACGCTGAGATGGAGGGCCTGTCGAAGCTCAAAACGTTCGAAAAGTTTCTCTCGCTTGCCGAATCGTCCGGAGCGAACTTCGTCACGCTCGACGAGATAGCCGGGCGCGCCAAAACAACGCCCTGTGAGATTGTCCCCGGCACGCTCCCCGGAAGAGCCGGAACTGTTTTTTTGCAATCACCAAAGCTTTCGACAAGGGTTTCGACGAGGCGAGATTTCACAAGAACGGCTGGTGAACGCAGCGTTGGCTGACGGCGGGAAAAGTTGCGCAAAGCGCGTCACTCGCTATTTTACGTTGATGCTGTCGGTGGTTTTATCAGTCTTTTTATTTTTCGTCCTGTCGCCGCGCATACCGAATTCCAGCGCGGCAACGACGTATCCGATCGGGATTCCATGCGACGGCATAGTTTTTTCAGACCTCGCGTCGCGCGGCGGGGGCGTCCGCGCGGGCGGTGGAAACCTCCAGCCAGGCAGGGACTATACGCTCTACGCATGGGCGCGGAAGGACAACTCGATAAATTCAAACGAGGGCTCATCTCCTATGTACTTCGAGCTCGACGTGAGGCCCTCTGTAACGGGACGCGACGCCGACACGCTGTCGGTCACGCACCGCGAACCGGGAGATCTCAAGAACGAGATCCGATCGGCCCTCGACGCGTTTGTAAAGTCTGGCGGGGATTCCGCGAACATCTCGACTATAGCGATAACGGCAAGCGCGGACATGACGATCCACGAGGATTGGGGCGACGACTGGTATTGCCTCAACAAAATAAAGACTGATGAATTTTTCCCCGAGCTTACGGGAGCGAGAAAGCTTGCAATCCTCGGAGAAGGCGTGACAAATATTCCCGCGGAAGCCATGAGCTACAGCTATTCGTGGGATCGGGAGAATTCATACTATCAGTACGGGCCGTCGGGCGCCGGGTGGCTGGAGTCGTTCGAAGCGCCTTCCGCAAAGACTGTCGGTGATCACGCCTTCTCGGACTGCGTCAATCTCTTTAAAATAGACCTGCCGTCGGTCGTCTCCGTGGGCGAAGGCGTGTTCTCAGGCTGCGGCGCTCTCGTGGGCGCAAACCTCCCCTCGGTAACGGCCATAGGCAATAGGGCGTTCGAAAACTGCGTATCGCTGGAGGACATAAACTTCCCGTCCGCGCGCGTCGTCGGAGAAAACGCCTTTTCATCGAGCGGCGTGAAGCGCGTGAACATGCCGGCCGCCGTCACGATAGGACCCCGCGCGTTCTATGGCCGAGCCTTAACGGAGGCCGTATTCCCGTCTGCCATCGACATAGGACCCGAAGCCTTTTACGGCGCCGTACTCCTGGAAAAAGCCGACATGCCCAATGCCCGTAACATCGGAAACAAAGCGTTTGCCGGCTGCGGATCCCTTCAGAGGGTGAACTTGTCCTCGGCCGTCGATATAGGAGACGCCGCGTTTTCGGAATGCGCGTTTTCCTCCCTGGACCTGCCTTCAGCCAGAACCATAGGCGGACACTCATTTTCGGGCTGCTCAAGACTGGTGAAAATAGACATTCCGTCCGCTGTGACGGTCGGAGATTATGCGTTCACAAACGCCAACCTGGAGAGGGTGAATTTCCCCGCCGTAGAATCCATAGGGACGCGAGCGTTCATCAACAACAACAACATCAAACAGGTAAACCTCCCCTCGCTTAAAACAGTAGGGGGATATCTGTTCTACGGCGGTTATTTCATCGAGAGCGTCAACCTCGCCTCCGCCGTGAGCATAGGGAACAACGCGTTCGACGGCTGCCGGAATCTTCGCCGGATCATGGCGCCGTCGGCGGTCAGTATAGGAAGCTACGCGTTTCGGGAGTGTTCCGGTCTTGTAGATATAACCCTTCCCTCAGCCGCGAATATCGGGGCAAGCGCGTTCGAGACATGCACAGGGCTTGAAACAGTCGTTCTGCCGTCTGTGGAGATAATCAACGACAGCGCGTTTTTGAACACAGGCTATTTCCCTGTCGTGGAACCCGACTATCCCGGCAGCATCGCCCGCATATACCTCGGAAACGCGGACCCGGTTATCGGAAGATATGCATTCAGGGACATGATATCCGGCGATTTATCCGTTTACGCGAGCCATGGCAACAGATTATCCCGCGGCCCATACCCCGACGAATTCGTCAGATACGACGCCGCGGCGCCGGCGATTTATCCCGGCGTCACAAGCGTGACCGTCGCCGTCGGCGGCAGGGCGCGCCTCTCGCCTAAAGTGCTGACAGGGCCCGATGGAGTCTCACTCGCCGGACAGCCCGATTACTCGTGGGCAAACGTAACCCCGGGCGTCGTCTCTTTGGATGAGGACGGAACATTGAAGGGCGTCTCTGAAGGCACAGGCAGGATAATATACTCGGCGCGGATACCGATACGAATCCCGATCGCGTCGTCCGGAAAACTCTCGGATGCCGAGTTCCTCTGGGTAGTGTCCGGGGATGTGAGGGTCAACGTAAAGGCCCGTTGAGGAATAAAAGTAAATGCTATCGCCCTGAGCCCGGCTTGCCGCAAAAGGCGAGATTACCGTAATTTATCGAGTTCGTCGAGCCACGCGGCGCAGACCGCGTCGCTCGGCATTCGCCAGTCGCCCCTCGGAGAGAGACTGACGGAACCTATTTTGGGCCCGTCTGGCAGGCAGCTGCGTTTGAACTGCGACGCGAAAAATCGGCGGTAAAAGACCTTGAGCCATTTAAGCTCGACATCCGGTGAAAAAAACCCCTCGAAAGCGATCCTGCAAAGCTCGAAGACCTCGGCGGGCGCGCGCCCCCAGCGGACGACGTGGTACAGGAAGAAATCGTGCAGCTCGTATGGACCGACGATGTTCTCGGTCTGCTGATCGATCTCGCTGCCGGACGGCGGCAGGAGTTCGGGGCTGACCG
>JAISQP010000067.1 GCA_031274115.1 Synergistaceae bacterium | reverse complement strand
TGTCGTCGTCGAGAGGCCACCAGGCTGGAGCGAGCAGCATGGCCGGGTCGAGCCCCCGTCTCGCCGGTTTGCCGGCAAGGGCGTGGGCTCTCAAAAAATCCCTGACGTCCTCATCGCCTTCGTTCCTCAGCGCCTCCAAGAGTTCTCTTGGCGAATTGAACTTGCGCGAATGCAGACGGTCCTTAATTTTCTTCCATATCTGCATTGCCCTGTCAGGGGACAACTCCATATACCACACCAGCAGCGCGACGTTTCCCTCCGTCATCGCCGCGCCTCTTGCCCACAGTTCCGCAAGAACGCCGAGTTTCGACGGATTGCCGCCGTTCTGCATCCACTGCTGACGCAGCGTCCATATAACGTCGTCATTCACCGGCAGTCCTCTCGTGAGGAGCGCTTGCGCAATCTGCTGATCCCGTCCGGAAAAACGCGACAATACCGCGAGATCTGTCTGTTGGAGCCGGAGCATCGGAGGCGCCGCGGAGGAGTCCCATGCTGCGCGAAAGCGCTGACCGACGAATAAAGGGATTGTGGATCGGGCGTTGAGGATGTGAGCGCCGATGCGAACCTGGTACGCCTCGCCGTCCTTACCGACGACGAGACCTTCTACAACGGCGCCGTTCGGTATCTGCGGAGTCTGTTGCGCTCCGGGCCTCGCGACTCCCTGCCCTTCACCGACCGGCGGCCTGATTCCGCCGGTGTTTGGGTTTACCGCGCCGCCCTGAAGCCCGCCTATGAAGGCCATAACTTGGCCTCGGCGCGCGCCTTGCCGCCTTTGTTATATCCGCCGAACGACATCCGGTGTACCGGGGAAGGTCCTAAAACGTCCAGGGCCAGTCTGTGAGCTCTTGTCGGGTATCCCTTGTGACCCGCAAAGTTATAATCCGGGTATAGCTTCCCCAGGTTTTTCATGACGCGGTCGCGCAGCGTCTTCGCCACAACGGAGGCGGCCATCACCGCCGGAACTTTTGCGTCCGCCTTGGGCATCGCGATCTGCTTCTCTCTTGCGATGTTTACATCCGGTATGCAAACTGTCCCATCCACAATGACGACCTCCGGTTCGACAGGAAGAGACCTCACGGCTCGAGCCATCGCCCAGAGGGTTGCCCGCAGTATGTCAGTCCTGTCGATCCTGACGTGCGTCGCGGCTTGAGCCCTCCATACTACCCCGAGTTCGGACATTCGGGAGAACAGTCTCTCTCGCTCGCGCTCGCTGAGTTTCTTGGAATCATCGAGCCCCTCGGCCATCAGCACCGTGATCTGCGGCAAAGAGAGTATCGCGGCCGCGGCCAGGACTGGACCGGCGATTGGGCCGCGACCGGCCTCGTCAACTCCCGCTACTATCTTTTCAGCGGCCATATCGCTCCACTCGGCCAACCGCGCGTCTTTTTCACGGGTCGAGACGCCGTCCGCTATTTTTTTTCGCCCTTTCACGTCAGTTCGCTCCAAGGCGGAGGAGAGTCGGGACGCTCAAGGCTGACCCTGCCCAGCCTTCCGGTGGCCAGAGCCTCTATCGCCGCCTGCCCGGACGACTCCATGTCAACCGCGCCTCCCGGCAGCAAGCGTCCAAGACGCCTGCCGACCCGTTCAATTACGTCAATCGGCTCTCCTGATACATCGACGCCCCACGTCGCCGCCATGCCGGATATAAGGCCGCTTTTCTGCAAAAACTTAACGCATTCGCACGCGTGTCCCGCCCATGAGCCGATTACCTGTCCGCGAGTCGACGATATCCAGGACAGCATCCTGTGAACCCGGGCGTCCGCGCGCGGGTCCAGTATTCCGGGTGAATCGGCTATCAGGCAGTCCCTCCCCTTGAACCATGAAACGCCTTTCGTGACGCCGGGTGTTCCCCCGACAATAGCGGCCTTGCGTCCGACGAGACTGTTCAGGAGCATCGACTTTCCGACGTTGGGAGTTCCGACTACGGCAAGCCGAACTTCTCGGTATATCATCCTCGACGACGACGACGGACGCATGTCGGATATCGCCTTTCTCAAAGCTTGGGGGACTCCCTTTCTGAGGTCGACCGCCCAGGAGGGGCGCCCGAGTTCCTTGAAATAGCCAGTCCACTGTGCAGTGACCGCTGGGTTCGCCAGGTCGGATTTTGACAGGATTGTCCAGACGCTAAGCGATTTCGGGAAGTCATCCAGAACAGGCGATGCCGTGAGACGGGGAGCCCTAGCGTCACGAACCTCGAGAAGAAGGTCGAGAACGCCGGAGAGAGATTCGAGCTGTCTCCGCCCTTTCGCCATGTGACCGGGGAACCAGACTGTTCTGCCCATCGTTCCTAATCCAGGAGCCCAATTCTGCTCGGCGGCCAGTACCTGAAAACTGCCGGCCCGCGCAGATAATTTTTCGGTACAAACCCCCAAAAACGGCTGTCCTGCGAATTAGCGCGATTGTCTCCAAGACAGAAATACTTGCCGGCGGGCACCGCCTCCGGCAGCATGGTGAAGTTGTCCGGGTTCTGCACATAGGGCTCGGCAATCTCCCGGTTATTGATGAAAACCCTTCCGTCTTTTATCTCGACCGTATCTCCGGGAAGCCCTATCATCCTCTTGACGAAGTCCCTCTTGGGATCGACCGGATATTTGAACACCACGACCTGTCCGCGTTTAGGTTCAACCTTGGGCAACTTGTACCAGAATTTGAGCACCAGCACACGATCCCCGGGTTCAAGGGCTGGCAGCATCGAGCCGCTGGGAATCCAAAAAGCCTGAATTATAAAAGTTCGCAGCACGAGCGCCAACAATAAGGCATAAACGACGGTTTCTATTACCTCGCGCCACCATGGCTTTGGCATTTTTTCAAGACCTCCATTCAGATAGACACATTGAGAGTTTATATCCCAAGGCTAAACCCATCAACCCCTCTTGACGTAAAAAGCAACTGCTTATTATCATAATTTTTTCGGCTTTATTTTTTCGAGGCAGCTCGTTCTGTCCGACCTCTACACTAAAATGGCGGTATGCGGTATAATTTCTTTCGCCAATTAAATTTATACTTGAGGAGGCGCCACGATATGCGTCAGTATCGCTGTATTATGTGCGACAATAAGTTCGAAGCGAAAGATAAAGAAGAAGTTTACAAGTGTCCGAAATGCCGCGAGCGTTTCGTAGAACTGATTGACGGTCCGCCTCTGAAAGGCAAACAGTGGGGCAGTAAGAGTTTCAGCGTAAAATAGCGATTGCGCGCGGTGGGTATTGAAATAGGATAAAGAGCCGTATATAATGCTCTTCGTCACTTACGAGGGCGACTAGCTCAGCGGGAGAGCGCTTCCCTCACACGGAAGAAGTCACAGGTTCGATCCCTGTGTCGCCCACCAAGATTTAGCAAGGGTTCAGGAGGTTTTCTCCTGAGCCCTTTTTTTGTCCCGTTGCTCCACGGTTGCTCCAACCGGCAGAATTTCGCCTACTTCTCGCAAAACTTGACCAACTCTGTCTTTACGGATATACTTGCAATTGCAGATTAAAAAAGCGAGGTGAGATAAGTGACTTTAATTAGGCAATTACGAAAATCACAAGGTTTGTCAGTTATCGAACTTGCCCGGAAAAGTCGCGTCAATCCGTCGATTCTTTCGGAAGTCGAAAGACGACGGCGGGCGGTGTCGAGCAACGCAAGGCGGGCTCTGGCGAAGTTTCACAAGGTGCCTGAATCGGCGATCTTCGACAGTGAAGGTTTTGCGCTGGAGGAGGGCAAAACGGCATAGTATCGCCACGGAATGAAAAAACCCCGGGGCGAGCGGGGGAAACGAAAAGGAGTGTGATTTTTGTTGTGTGACTACATTA
>JAISQP010000061.1 GCA_031274115.1 Synergistaceae bacterium | reverse complement strand
CAGTTTTACGACGGGATACAGAGGCCTCTGGAGAGCATCGAAGCTGTCGCCGCGAGCCCTTATATTACGAGAGGGATCTCAGTGCCGGCGATCAGCAGAGAGAAGAAATGGGACTTCAGTCCGACTGTCCAGAAAGGCGCGGCGGTCGTGGGCGGCGATATACTGGGGACCGTTAAGGAGACCATCCTGGTGGAGCACCGCATCATGGTTCCACCGGGGATTGAGGGGACCGTTAAGGAAATTAAAGGCGGCAGTTTCACTGTCGAGGACACTGTAGCAATAATCAGCGACGCAAACGGACGCGATCACGAGGTAGCGCTGCTTTCCCGCTGGCCCGTGCGGAAACCGCGCCCTGTGGCTCGCCGCCTGCCTCCGGAGGTGCCGCTCTCCACGGGGCAGAGGGTGGTGGACACGTTCTTCCCGATAGCTCGGGGAGGCACCGCGTGCGTCCCGGGGCCCTTCGGGTCCGGCAAGACCGTTATACAGCACCAGCTGGCTAAGTGGGCCGACGCCGAGATTGTGGTATACATCGGCTGCGGTGAGCGCGGAAACGAGATGACGGACGTTCTTCTGGAGTTCCCTGAGCTAGAGGACCCCCGTTCGGGGCAGCCTCTGATGAAGAGAACGCTTCTTATCGCGAACACCTCCAACATGCCGGTCGCGGCCCGCGAGGCGTCGATCTATACCGGCATCACGATCGCCGAGTACTTCCGCGACATGGGTTACTCCGTGGCGCTCATGGCTGATTCCACCAGCCGCTGGGCCGAGGCTCTCCGCGAGATGTCGGGGAGGCTCGAGGAAATGCCGGGCGAGGAGGGCTATCCCGCCTATCTCGGCACCAGGATGGCGTCGTTCTACGAACGCGCGGGCAGAGCGATCTGTCTGGGCAAGGACGGCAGAGAAGGAGCGGTCTCCGTAATCGGCGCCGTCTCTCCTCCCGGCGGAGACCTGTCGGAGCCGGTAACCCAGAACACGCTTCGCGTCGCGAAGGTCTTCTGGGGGCTCGACGCGCAGCTTGCGTATCAGCGTCACTTCCCGGCCATCAACTGGCTTACGAGCTACTCGCTCTACGCCGATACGCTTGGAGAATACTGGGACAACGAGTACGACGGAGAATGGAGCGAGATGCGCGTGCAGGCCATGTCGCTTCTCGAGGAGGAGGACCAGCTCAAGGAGATAGTCCGCCTCGTGGGCATAGACGCCCTTTCGAGGGAGGAACGCATGGTTATGGAAACTTCGAAGTCGATCAGGGAAGATTTTCTGCACCAGAACTCCTTCCATGAGATCGATACCTACGCGTCGATGGATAAGCAGGTGAAGATGCTCAGGAACATCCTGACGTTCCACAGGCTTGGCATGCAGGCATTAGTCAGGGGCGCCCTGCTCAGGGATCTGATATCCGCCCCGATTCGGGAGGAAATAGCCCGTATGCGCTATGTGGAGGAGTCCAACCTCGCGTCACTCGACGTTCTCGAGAAAAAAATAAACGAGGAACTCGGCAAATTGACGGCAGCCGGAGGTGATGAAGATGTTGCCTAAGGAGTACAGCACCATCTCGAACCTCTCCGGACCGCTTATGGTCGTGGATAAGATAACGGACGTCCGTTATGACGAGCTTGCGGAGATCCGTCTTTCGTCCGGAGAGCGCAGGCGAGGGAGAGTGCTCGAGATCACGGAGGACAGGGCCTTGGTCCAGGTCTATGAGGGGAGCACCGGAATAGACGCGGACACGACGAAAATTCGCTTCCTGGGAGACGTGCTAATGCTGCCCGTGGCGAAGAGCATGTTGGGCCGCATCTTCAACGGTCGCGGCGTGCCCATCGACGGGGGCGCGGAGATAATTCCGGAGAAGTTTCTTGACGTCAACGGAAACCCCATGAATCCTTATTCCAGGGATTACCCGTCTGAATTCATCCAGACCGGGATATCGACGATAGACGGGATGAACCCTCTCGTGAGAGGTCAGAAGCTGCCCATATTCTCAGGCAGCGGTATGCCGCACAACCGGATGGCCGCCCAGATAGCCCGTCAGTCCACAGTCATAAGCGGACACGCCGCCTTTGCGGTTGTCTTCGCGGCGATGGGCATCACGTTTGAAGAAGCGTCGTTCTTCATGGAGGACTTCAGGAAGACAGGCGCTCTCGAGCGCACGGTCATGTTCGTGAACCTCGCGGACGACCCGGCTATAGAACGCATAGCGACTCCGAGGCTCGCGCTTACCTGCGCGGAATATCTGGCGTTCGAGCACGACATGCACGTTCTCGTCATCCTGACCGACTTGACGAACTACTGCGAGGCGCTTCGCGAAATTTCGGCCGCGCGGAAAGAAGTTCCGGGCCGCCGGGGATATCCGGGTTACCTTTACACCGACCTCGCTACGATGTATGAGCGCGCGGGGCGTCTGCGCGGAAAGAGCGGGTCGATCACGCAGTTCCCGATCCTGACCATGCCTGAGGACGACAAGACCCACCCGATCCCGGACCTCACGGGCTACATTACGGAGGGGCAGATCATCCTCGGGCGCAGCCTCCACCGCAAGGGCATCTACCCCCCGGTTGACGTCATGCCGTCGCTCTCGCGTCTGAAGGACAAGGGCATAGGGAGCGGCAAGACCAGGGAGGATCACGCGGACCTTATGAACCAGCTCTTCGCGGCTTACTCTCAGGGCAAGGAAGCGAAGGAACTCGCCGTCATACTCGGAGAGGGCGCGTTGAGCGAGGAGGACAAGGCGTTCGCCAAGTTTGCCGATCTCTTTGAGGATACGTACGTCCGTCAGGGCGAATACGAGAACAGGACGGTCGAGGAGACGCTGCGGCTCGGCTGGGACCTCCTGACGCTCGTGCCGGTCAAGGAACTCAAGCGCATAAGGGACGCGTACATCGAGAAGTACCTGCGGCCTATCTTGGCGGAAAAATCTAAAGCGTGAGGAGGGCGTTCCATGGCGAAGGCGCTTAACGTTAACCCGAACCGTATGGAGCTGTCGCGCCTCAAAAAACGCGTGATTGTCGCTAAGCGCGGTCACAAGCTCCTGAAGGACAAGCAGGACGCTCTCATAAAGGAATTCCTGCAGAAGGCGCGGGATGTGAAAGCCCTTCGGGAGGATGTGGAGCGCGAGCTTCATCTCTGCTATCAGAGCTTCAGGACAGCTCGCGCGCAGACGCTGCCGTCGATGATAGAGCAATCTCTGATGTTGGCGGGCGGGGCGTCGAACGTACAGGTCCGCTACCAGAACGTGATGAGCGTTAATATCCCGCAGTTCCTGCTGCGGGAAAAAACAATACAGTTAAGCTACGGCCTGGCTTCGTCGCCAGGCAGCTTAGACGTCGCGCTCGAGCGTTTCTCGCTCATTATGCGCCGGCTTGTCGAACTTGCCGCCGCCGAAAAGGGCCTGAAGCTGATGGCGCTCGAGATAGAGCGCACGAGGAGGCGCGTCAACGCCTTGGAGCACGTGATGATTCCCTCCTTTACGGAGGCGGTGCGCAGCATCTCGATGAAGCTGGAGGAAAACGAACGCTCCACCTTGAGCCGCCTGATGGTCGTAAAGGAGATTGTGAGATCCCACTAGTCTATTGAATCGCCGGACGGATTACGAAAGCGCGAGACGCGTCAATTGCGTCTCGCGCTTTCGTAAGTATGACCAGAATTATCGCGTCATGACTTTACCGGGCGACTTCAAGGGTGATTCCGGCTTTGTCAAAAAGCGGGCCGAACCTGAAATTTTCCGTCCTCTGCATGTTGGATATGCTCTCCATCAGTCGGTCATACTCAGACGAGAGGCTCCTGTAATTCTGGGTGACGGGGGCGGTCGCGAGGGCTGACTCCCTCATCAGGAAATCATAATTTTCTACTATTTTCCGCACGATCGAAGCGTCTAATTGACCTTTATCCGACATCTCCGTGAGGATGGATATAACTTTTTCCTTCGGGAAAACGCCCTTGTAGCTGCGCGCGCCGCTGAGCGCGCTGAGGATGTCGGCAACGGCTACGATTCTCTCGTTGAAGGTGAGCTTGGAGGCGTCGAGTCCATCCGGATATCCGCTGCCGTCCAGCTTTTCATGGTGACGGCACGCGATCCTCTCCACCGTTTTATCCACCCTTCCGTTTAATACCTGGCGGGTGAGGAGTATGTGGGTTCTCATGGTCGCCATGTCCTCGTCGCTCAGCCGCCC
>JAISQP010000050.1 GCA_031274115.1 Synergistaceae bacterium | reverse complement strand
ACGACCACAGAGCAGTGGACGGGGCGCCAGCTTCGAGGTTCGCCAGAGAACTGTGCAAGGCGCTCGAGAATTTCACGGTATTCATGATGGCCGCGAGTTAAGGATCGGGAGGTGTTCTGAAGTGGAGACATTCGATCTTGTCGTGATTGGAGGAGGCCCGGCCGGGTACGTCGCAAGCGGGCGGGCCGGTGCCGCCGGTCTTAAAACCGCGCTGATAGAAAAAAACGCCCTGGGTGGTGTGTGCCTCAACGAGGGCTGCATTCCGTCGAAGGCATTTCTCAACTCCGCTAAAATTTTGGGCTACGCCAAACATGGCGAGGAATATGGTGTCTTTGTGGAGACGGCGGGCATTGATCACAACCGAGTGCGCGAGAGAAAAAACCGCGTGGTGAAAGCACTCGTGGCTGGAGTCGTGGCAGGGCTGAAGCGCAATAAAGTGGCTATCTTCCGCGCGGAAGGAAAAATCGTGGGGAAGAGCGGCGGCGTTTTCGCGATACAGGCGGGAGGAGATGCCATCGCGGCGAAAAAAATATTGCTGGCGTGCGGGTCTGCCGCGATAACACCGCCGATTCCCGGCGTCAGGGAGGCGATGTCCTCTGGGGTGGCAATTACCAACAAGGAGATATTTGACCTCGAAGATGTCCCGCGCGACCTCGTCATAATCGGCGGTGGAGTAATAGGTTTGGAGATGGCGAGCTATTTCAACGCGGCGGGAAGCAATGTCACTATCGTAGAAATACTGTCCAAGATCGCTGGGCCTACAGAGGGCGAGATAAGCGATATCCTTTTAAAAAACCTTAAGAAGGACGGGATCGAATTCAGGCTGAACAGCAGAGTCGTCTCCATCGACAATGAAGGCGTCACCTTCGAGGAGAACTCCGTCTTGCAGCACGCTTCTGCGGACAAAATACTGCTGTCCGTCGGACGGAGGGCGAACGTGGACGGCCTCGGCCTGGAGAGCATAGGAGTTTGCGTCGAGCGCTCGGCTGTGGTCACCGACGAAAACATGCGCACAAACGTTTCGGGCGTCTATGCAGCGGGGGACATCAACGGGAAATCCATGCTCGCCCACACAGCCTCGAGGGAGGGCGAGGTAGCCGTCAACCACATGCTGGGCAAAAAGGATCGTATGAGATACGGCGCAATCCCGTCGGTCATTTACACGAACCCGGAAGCGGCCGGGGTTGGGGAGACGGAGGAGACCGCTCGGGAGAAAGGACTCGATGTCCGCTCGGTAAGCGTGCCGATGCGTTTTTCTGGCCGCTACGTCGCGGAGGCCGAGAAGGGCGACGGCATATGCAAGATCGTCATAGACAGGAAATTCGACCGGCTCATGGGAGTACATATGATCGGGGGCAGCGCTTCGGAAATAATCTACGGCGCGGCCATGATGATAGAGATGGAGATGAAAACGGACGACATAAAGGAAATCGTCTTCCCTCATCCATCCGCTTGCGAGGTCATAAGGGAAGGGCTCTTCCTTTAAGAATCAAAATTGAAAGGAGTGACGGCGACTATGCCGAAATCGCAATTCCTCCATCCGAACGAGCTGCGCAAACCAGGAAGCGTGAAATTCACGGATATACCGATCAACGCGTATAACAAGACAATCCAGGAGGAAAAAGCCAGGTTCTCCGACGACGATTTCAGGAGAATATATCGCGACATGACTTACCTGCGCGAATTTGAGACGATGATATCCCAGATAAAGACAGTCGGCGAATACAACGGCGTCAAACACACCTATCCGGGGCCGGGGCATCTCTCGCTTGGGCAGGAGGCCGCCGCAGTGGGGCAGTCGTACCTGCTGACGAAGGACGACTTCATATTCGGATCTCACCGCAGCCACAGCGAAATCTTGGCGAAATCTCTCTCCTGTATCGAAAAACTGCCGGACGAAGAGCTCATGTCGATCATGGAAAATTTCATGGAAGGCAGGACTCTTAAGGTGGTGGAGGCTCATGTGAAGTCGGGTTCGGTCAAAGAACTTGCGATATACTTCATTTTATATGGGACTGCTGCGGAAATTTTTGCCAGGGACACTGGCTTTCATCGCGGGATTGGAGGCTCTATGCACGCTTTCTTCCTTCCTTTCGGCATATACCCGAACAACGCCATCGTCGGAGGCTCGGCACCGATAGCTACGGGAGCGGCGCTATTTAAAAAGTGCAACGGCAAGAGCGGTTTGGTAGTTGCGAACGTGGGGGACGGCAGCGTGGGGTGTGGGGTTGTCTACGAGAGCATGAACTTCGCCGCGATGGACCAGCACTGGCAACTTTGGGAGGAGGGCAGGAAGGGTGGCCTCCCCATTATATTCAACATCAACAATAATGGCTACGCTATGGGGGGGCAGACCTTCGGTGAGACGATGGCCTACGGCGTGGCGGCCCGCCTCGGCGCGGGGGTGACGCCTAGCCAGATGCACGCCGAGCGCGTGGATGGGTTCAACCCTCTGGCAGTGATAGACGCGTACGCGAGAAAAAAAGAAATCGCCCTCAACGGAGAGGGGCCGGTCCTCCTCGATGTCCTGACGTACAGATTCTCGGGGCACTCTACCTCAGACGCCAGCGCGTATCGTGAAAAAGAGGAGATAGAGGCGTGGATGGAACAGGACCCTCTGATCTCATACCGGGCCGCGCTGGTGGCCGCTGGCATAGCGGAAGATGACGAACTTGAGGAGATTCGCGCGAAATCCCGCGCTGCCGTGACTTCTGTCACGGCCCTGGCTGCAGACGAGAAAATATCTCCGTATATCAGCTTTAAGAGGGATCCAAGGGCTATAGAGAGGACGATGTTCTCTAACGAAAGGGTCATAAAATACGACAACCGTGAGCCTTCCGTGCGCATCCCCAAATCCGAGTGCTCCAGGGTAAAACAGATATCCCAAAAAGAACGGTTCGCTTACAAAGATGGCAAGCCGGTGTCGAAGGCTCGTGCGTTCAACTATCGTGATGCCATTTTCGAGGCCATAATCGACAAGTTCTACGAGGATCCGACCCTCATATCATACGGGGAGGAAGTCAGGGAGTGGGGAGGAGCTTTTGCCGTATATCGCGGCCTGCACGAGGCCATACCGTACTC
>JAISQP010000038.1 GCA_031274115.1 Synergistaceae bacterium | reverse complement strand
AACAACCTGCTCGACCTCGACACGCTGCTGAAGGGACAGGCTATCTTCCAGACGGAGACCGCCTGCGTCATCGTGAAGCACACGACCCCGTGCGGCGCCGCGACGGCGGATAACGCGCTCGGCGCTTACGAACGCGCGCTCGCGAGCGACCCGGTTTCCGCCTTCGGCGGGATAGTCGGCTTCACTGTGAACGTGGATATGGCGCTTGCTGACAGGCTGGCCGGACACTTCTACGAAATAATCGCGGCGCCTGGGTTCGCGCCGGGGGCGATAGAGTTCCTCAGCGCGAAGAAGCCGAATCTTCGCCTGCTCACGATCACGGGGGCGTATGTTCCAAGGGAGCAGATAACGGCGAACAGGTCCGGCTTTTTGATACAGAGCGAGACCCTGCCGCCCGTCCCCTCTCTCCGGGAGGGCCGATGGGAGGGCGCGCCGAGGCCCGACCTGTGGGATGATCTGCTCTTCGCGTGGCGGACCGCGAGCCTCGCCAAGAGCAACGCCATTGTGCTCGCGAAGGACCTCGCGTCGGTAGGCATAGGAGGAGGCTTCACGAACAGGGTTGACGCCGCGAGGTACGCCATCGCCCAGGCGGGCGAAAAGGCAAAGGGCGCCGTGCTCGCGTCCGACGCCTTCTTCCCGTTCCCGGACACCGTCGAGATAGCGGCGGAGGCCGGCGTGTCCGCGATCATCCAGCCCGGCGGCTCCGTGAAGGACGCCGAGGTTGCCCGCCGCGCGGCGGAACTGGGCGTCAGCATGTTCGTCGGCGGGCCTCGCACGTTCAGGCACTGAAGATGACCGGCCCCGGCGAGAAGATCGACATCCTCATACTCGGGGGAGGCGGCCGCGAGCACTGCATCGCCCACGCGCTGTCCAGATCCGGGATAACCGGCAAGCTTCACTCCGCGCCGGGAAACCCCGGGATTGCGGAACTGGCGTCGCTTCATGACGTGGACCCGTGTGACGGAAAAGCGGTCGCGGACCTCTGCCGCGCAAACAATATAGGCCTCGCGGTCATCGGCCCCGAGGCGCCGCTTGCGGCCGGGACGGCCGACGAGCTTCGGGCGGCCGGCGTCAGGGTCTTCGGCCCCGGCGCGAAGGGCGCGCGCCTGGAGAGCAGCAAGGCGTTCGCCAAAAAATTCATGGCCCGCAACGGCGTGCCGACCTCCGCCTTCGATATCTGCTCCAGCGACGGCGAGTGCGCGGCGGCGATCGCCTCGAGAAAACCGCCGTACGTCATAAAAGCCGACGGGCTCGCGGCGGGAAAGGGCGTCTTCCTGACGGACGATAAAAACGAGGCGCTGGATATCTGCCGCGATCTCCTCTCGGGGAAGGCGCTCGGCGGCGCCGGGCGCACGGTCGTCATCGAGGACTTCTCCCCCGGTCGGGAGCTCACCGTCTTCGCCCTCACTGACGGGAAGTCCTTCCGCCTGCTCGCGCCGAGCCGCGACCACAAGAGAGCCTTCGACGGGGACAAGGGCCCCAACACGGGCGGAATGGGCGCCTACGCGCCGGTGAGCCTCACGGACGGCCTCATGGACCGCGTCGTATCCGAGGTGCTCCGCCCCACGCTGGCCGGATTGGCGCGCGAGGGCATCGACTACAGGGGTGTTATATACATGGGGCTGATGCTCGGCGAAGGCGCGGACGGGACGACGATTTCCACAGTCGAGTACAACGTGAGATTCGGCGACCCCGAGACGCAGGCCGCGCTGCCCCTCTTCTCAGGCGACCTCGGCCGGGTCCTGCTTGCCTGCGCTGAGGGAGACGCGGCGTCCTGCCCGGACTTCAGCGGCTCGGGAGCGGCGCTCTGCGTCGTACTGGCCTCCGGAGGCTACCCTGGGGAGTTTAAAAAGGGCCTGCCGATACAGGGGCTCGAAAAAAATATTCCAGGCGCCTTCGTCTATCACGCCGGAACGCGCGTGGAGGGCGGCAGGGTGCTGACCGCGGGCGGCAGGGTGCTGACCGTGACCGGAACCGGACGTACGTTCGACGAAGCCAGAAGAAAGGCTTACGAACGCGTCGGGACGATAAGTTTCGACGGAATGCACTACAGAAAAGACATCGGATGGAGCGAGGTATAGAAAATGGCTAATAATAAGAAGAAACCTATCATCGGAATACTGACCGGATCACAGTCTGACGTCGGGATCGTCACGAAGGCGGTCGAGGTCCTGAAGGAGTTTGGAGTGCGATACGAGGTTGGAATAGCCTCAGCGCACCGCACCCCCGACGATGTCGCGAACTACGCAGCTGGCGCCGGGAAGCGCGGCGTAGCCGTAATAATCGCGATGGCTGGGCTGTCCGCCGCGCTGCCCGGCGCCGTAGCCGCGCATACGACGCTGCCCGTAGTCGGCGTGCCGATAGCCTCGGGGGCTCTTTCGGGCTTCGACGCCCTTTTATCGGCGGCTCAGATGCCGCCCGGAATGCCAGTCGCCTGCATGAGCGTGGACGGCGGCAAAAACGCCGCGCTCTTCGCGCTGCGCATCCTGGCGCTGTCGGACAAGGACCTCGCGGAACGGCTCGAGGCGTGGTCGAAAAAATCCGCCGACCAGACGCGCAAGAGCCGCGAAAAACTGGAAGACATGCATCAGATCCCGCCAGAGGCGTTTATTAAAAAATAATATGGCTATCAGCTTATCACATGTTGTAGTTCCGGAGGCTCAAGCCGCTCGCGTTGTCCCCGACGCGCAGCGTTGAACGAACGAAGCGAATCGGCGGCCGACAGGATGTCGGCCGAGTGGCGCAAGTAAGCGAAAAAACGCGTTCCTCGAGCGTTTTTTCGCGGCATGGATGTACTTCCGCCACGGTCCGATTCGCGTAGTGAGTCGGGCGGCTTGAGCCTCTACCTGAGCTAAACGGATAGTCATGAAAAATAATCTTTAAAGGAGTTTTTTTGTGGGAAGACAGCTTCGTGGAATGATACTGCTCGCGGTCACGGCCTTCATCTGGGGGACGGCGTTCGCGGCGCAGCGCTTTGGAATGGATCATGTCGGTCCGATAACTTTTATCGCCGTGCGCTTTGCCATCGGAGGCGCGTCGCTCCTGCCCGCGATATGGATCAACTCGCTGTTATCCGCGAAGAGCCCGACAGCCGAGGAGCGGGCTTCGAAGGGAGTCCTGCTGCGCGGCGGTTTGTACTGCGGAGGCGTCTTGTTCCTCTGCGCTGTCCTGCAGCAGGTCGGCATCATGTACACCACGGTCGGCAAGTCCGGGTTCATAACTACGCTTTATATCGTCTTCGTCCCGATTTTGGGCGTCTTTTCAGGGAAAAGGACCAGATGGATCACGTGGTGCTGTGTGCTCGTGGCGGTGATTGGAATGTACCTGCTCTGCGTAAACGAGTCCCTGTCCCTCAACAAGGGCGACGCCTACATTCTCGGCTGCGCGATCCTCTACGCGGTCCACATTCTGTTGATCGACCACTATTCGCCCATCACGGACGGCGTCAAACTTTCGTGCATCCAATTTTTCGTCTGCAGCGCTCTCGCCTTCGCCGCGGCTTTCGCTTTCGAGAAACCCGAGCTGCCGGCGATCACATCGGCGTGGGCGTCGATCCTGTACACCGGGGTTCTCTCCAGCGGCGTGGCGTACACCCTTCAGATACTGGGCCAGAGGGACGTAAACCCTGTGGCCGCGTCGCTGATCATGAGCCTGGAATCGGTCTTCGCCGCCCTGACCGGGTGGCTGATCCTGGGAGAAATACTTTCCGCGCGCGAATTTATAGGCTGCGCTCTGATATTCGCGGCAAATCTGCTGATCCAAACGGCGGACGCGATGAGGAAAAAATAATTGAACAAGAGGGCTGGTTAATAAGATATGAGTGAAATTAAAGCGACGCTGCTCGCCAACGAGGGCGTCATACTGCAATACGCCGGGTCGAAGATGATGATCGACGGCATACAGGACGGGGGGGGAAGCCCGTTTTCAGGAATGTCCGGCGAACTTTTCCGACGGCTCTCCGCCGGCGAAGAACCGTTGTTCAGGGATATCGATTTCGTTTTATATACTCACGACCACCCCGACCACTTCACCGCCTCGCTCAACGAGGAATTTTTCGGGCAAAACACCGTAGACGCTTTAGTTATCCCCCGCGATATAGCGTCGAGGCGCCCGTCGTTCGCCGATGTCGCGGGAAGAGGAGCCGCGCGCCTCTTCCTTCTCGATTCTCCGAAGTGGGAGACGACTGAAATCCGCCTGAACGGGAATATTTCGCTGAAAGCCTTCCTATCCGCTCACGCCGGCAAGGGCGAAATCTTCGAGAATACCGTTCACTACTGCTACCTGATTCGCTTCGGGGAGCGGAAGGTATTCATCATCGGCGACAGCGACTACGACGCGGATTATTTCGAAAATATGCTAGACGGAGAGGATATCGACGCCGCTTTCGTCAACCCGCTCTTTTTAACGTTTCCAGCCGGACGCGAGGTAATAGAGAGGGCCTTGAAACCTAAACGCGTCATTGCGTATCACATACCCTTCGAAAAAGACGACAGCCGTGGCTACCGCAGCAGACTCGCATTGGACCTGGAGCGCCGCGGAAAGGAGATGCCACCCGTAGACGCCCTGTGGGACGAGCTTCAAGAGATAACGATCTGACCCGTCAGGCGCGCGGGAACTCGAGCCGCCCGGTCGAGCCGTCATCTCGACCGGGATTTACGAGGATCCTTGAGACAGGTCGGTTTCGCCCTCGGTTTTTCCTCGCTTGTCCATCCTGTCCTGGCGCTTTTTTTCTTGATGGTTGAGCTTGGTCAGCTCATTATAGACGTGCCTTTTTAAAACCGACTTCGCCAGAGGAACGTCTCTTTCAAGGGCTATGCCAGCAATTTTTTCGGGCCTTCCCCCTTTCGCAAATGGAGCGACCACCCCGTCAGGCTTCGCCTGCCACCCCTCCGAAGGAGGGGAATAAAACCGGAGACGTTTCTAAAATTCCCCTCCCATCGGAGGGGTGGCGCCGAAGGCGACGGGGTGGTCTCCGTACCACGCCGATGGGGCGGGCAGGCGCTGAAAACAAAACGCGCGAACCCGCAGCCGCAGATTTTGACATGCCGCTTCAACCCCTCCATAATTTGTGCCTTCTCTGTCTGTCCGGTTCAC
>JAISQP010000215.1 GCA_031274115.1 Synergistaceae bacterium | reverse complement strand
TTGCTGATGAAGTCGTTCATGCCGCACGATAAGTAGGTCTCCCTCATCCCGCTTATCGCGTTCGCGGTGAGGGCTATAATCGGAACCGTCTCCGTCCAGCCGGGCATGGAGCGCAGCGTTTTCGTCGCGTCTATGCCGTTGATCTCAGGCATCATGTGGTCCATGAAGATGATATCGTAGCGCTTGTCCTCGACCAGCCTGTAGGCGCTTCGGGCGCCGTCGGCGAGGTCCGGCTCTATGTCGTACTGCCTCAGGAGTTCGCTCTCGACGAGCAGGTTGATATCGTTGTCGTCCACGAGAAGAATCCTCGCCTCTGGGCATTTGAAGGCGCCGATCGCGTCGTCGTCAGGGTTTTCCGGAATGCCGCGTTTGTGGGCTTTCACGTTGTTCAGCTCTTGGGCGACCGCCGTCGCCAGAACGGGCTCGAAGAGCGCGTCGACCCTCGACGGCGTGTTCTGATTCGCCGCGAACCGGATATCCTTCAGAGCGACGATCCGGCACGAGTCCGGTATGCCGTCCATCCTGGCGCTGAGCATGGCGTTTCCAAGGGCGTACTCGTATATCAGGTGAGTGTAGTCGTTCTCCTCCAGGAGCCGGGAGAAACTTTCCTCTTCGTCGCAGGCGTCGAAGGCGACGTCGAGATCGTTCAGCATGTCCTCGTACTCGGAGCGATGCGCGCCGCCGGCGACTAAGAGGACTCTCTTGGACTCAGGGGACGAAACGGAGGCCAGAGTGACGTCCGAGGCCGCTCGTACCTCTATCGTGAAGAAGAACGCGCTGCCGCGCCCATACTCGCTTCTGACCTTCAGATCGCCCCCCATTTTGCGCACGAGTCTGCCGCTGATGGAGAGGCCGAGTCCGGTGCCCTCGATGCTCCGGTTGGCGTATTTGTCCGATTGGGCGAACGGTTGGAATATTACGTCGAGGTCCTCCTTCTTTATCCCGATCCCGGAATCCGAGACCTCGAACGTGAGAGGGACGAAGGCGCCGCCGTTCTCCTCACGGGCGGGGCCGCATTCGAGCGTCAGGCCGACGCGGCCCTCATGCGTGAATTTTACGGCGTTGTTCATGAGGTTGAGCAGAACCTGTTTCAGTCTGATGTCGTCGCATACGACGGTTTCGGGGGCGCGCGGGTCCAGCCGCGCGATAAAGTCGATTCCCTTCTCGGACGCTTTCAGGTTAATCAGCCCGGCGACGTCGGCCAGCATCTGGCCCAGGTCAGTTTCGACCTCGACGAGTTCGAGCTTGTTCGCCTCGATCTTCGAGAAATCGAGAAGGTCGTTGATGATCGCTAGCAGGGACTGCGACGCGCTCGTGATGCTTCTGGCGTATCCCTTCTGAACGTCGTCCAGGTTCGTCAGGAGAAGCAGGTCGCTCATCCCCTTTATCGCGTTCATCGGCGTTCTGATTTCGTGGCTCATGTTCGCCAGGAAAGTGGTCTTCGCCCTCTCCGCGGCCTTGGCGTCCAACACGGCGTTGGTGAGACTCGTTACGTCATGGAGGACGACGGCGACGCCAAGGCGCGTTCCCTCGGCGTTTACCGCCGGAGAGATAGATACCTCGAACTGAAACGTGTCGCCGGAGATCATCTCCATAGTGTCGTTAAAATAGGTTTGCTTCGACTCCATGAGCGACTGCCAGCACCGCTCCGTCATCTTTTTTATCCACTGCTCCGGGGCGATGCGCGAAAAAATCTGGCGGAAGGAGAGCTTCGCCATCTCCCTCTGATCGGTGAAGGATAATTTCTGCATCAATTGACGCGAACCGGTGACGTATTTCAGGTCTCTGTCGAGAATGAAGATAAGAATGGGAGAAGTCTCCAGCAGGAGGCGGTTGTACATGAACTGCAGCGCAAGCTCCTTCTCGTTGAAGCTCCGGAGATGCTCCGAATTTTCATACATCAAAGAAAGCTGGGCGAAACTTCTCTCCAGCTTTTCGAGTTTTCTTCTGTTCCTGTTGGATTCGGAGATAATCGCTTTGATCTCCGAATCGCTGTATGTTCTGTTCTCCTCAGCCATCAGGTTGATTTGCGGAACGGTTCTTCCGATATCCGTAAGACGGTCACTGCGGCTATATGGCAAGAAGGACCAGGGACTCGTTGTGCGCCGCGTTGAGCGCTTTGCCGTCTCTCACGGACGTGGGGCATATCTCTCCGAAGCTGTAAAACCCGGACACGGATAAGCCGGACGGAAGGCTCGATCTCAGCGCGTCAGCCTCGAGATTGTTCCTGGCGGCCATGACGTAATACCGCGCAACGCACGACACCGCGAAAACCGTCGAATATCTGTAGCCGTCGTCCTCGTTTTGCTTCATTTTCTCCAACAGGTCGTGAGTGCTGTTTCGGGTCGAAGTTTCTATATCCTCGGCATTGAGTGCGCCGATCGAAAGAACGCTTCCCTCCGGGACCTCGCCGATCGCCGTCCCGGAGCCTGATCCCAGGTCCACCCCGTGCAGCGTCCTGACGACCGGAATTCCGTCTGGGTTCTCGATGCCGGGCTTCTCGACCAACAGGGGATAGGTGGTAAACGACGTGGTCTTTCCCTCCGGGTTGGCCAGTTTTGCGGCGTCCAGTCCGAACTCTTCGAGGAACTCCACAAAAGTTCTGTTCCCGACCTCATAGATCACGTTGTCCTTCGCGCTGGTGACTGTTCTCTTCAAGCCGGACTGCAAGGCGCTGACGTAGTTTTTTACCGTGGTGACGGGCTTGATCGCGCCGGACGCCAGAAGCACGGTCAGCCGGTCGCTTGCGGCCGTGTCGCCGCAGTAGACGGCGGTGCTCCCGTGAATTTCGTCGTGAGCGGGAAGCCCCCCGAATACCGTAAGCCCTCCCGAGACGCGGTCGAGCTCCCTGGGGTAGGTGTCGAGCATTACCCCCAGTATATAGGGCGGAAAGGCCAGAACAAAGGTCGGTTCGCCGTTCAGCGAATCGAGCGCTCTTTTGTACGTCCCTTCTATCTGGCTCACTACGTTGTCCTGAGAGATGGGCTCGCTCGTAGCGATGGAGAAAAACGCGTCGTCGGAGGTGACCGTCGTGAGCACGGCGGACATGTCGAGCAGCCCCGCCTCTCCGCTTATCATGGCTGTCGAGGAAAATCCTACGATCGGAACGCCGAGTTTTTGGTGAAGCTTATTCGCGAACGTTTTATGATCGACGTCAGAATCGCATAGCAGCAACGCGAAGCTGTTCTTCCCCAGCGTCAGCTTTTCGAGGGTTTTTTGCGCGAGCTCCGATGTCCCCGCCTCTATGTCGTCAAGCTCCGCGGTAATTGCGCATGCAGATTTCAACATTTTTTAAACGCCTCCTGTGGCAGATTTTTTCCTGTTCCATGAATACCGGTTTATGAAGAACGTCGTTTTAGCTGTTTAATCAGCGCTTCCTCAGTCTATCGCAATGCGCGTTTAGGATAAAGAGTAAAACAATGATGTTCTTCCTGAGGAAGTGCTGATTTATTGTTAGATGCCTAAAAAGAGAGGCCGCCTATCCGAAAACCGCGCTAATTATCGAACCAATAAAAGCAATTGTCAAACGCCGTCTCAAAATTTGCCGTTGTGTTATTATGCGGCGGGCAGGGATTGGAGTGAGCGAATGAAGATCAGAGCTAACGGCGTCGAGCTTCACTATGAAAAATCGGGCGGCGGCAGACCGCTCTTCCTCCTGCATGGGAACGGAGAGGACCATCGTATCTTCGACAGCATCGCCCCGCTGTTGAGCCGGGACTTTGCCGTTTACGCGATAGACAGCCGAAACCACGGCGAGAGTTCGAAGACGGAAGTTTACGACTATGACGTCATGGCGGAGGATATCACGGCGTTCGCGCGCGAGTTGAAGCTCAAAAAAATAAACGCCGTCGGTTTCAGCGACGGCGCCATAATCGCGCTGATTATGGCGATGAAGAGCGGAGGGATCATCGAAAGAATGGCGCTCTTGGGGGTCAACCTCAAGCCCGGCGATCTCACCGAGGAGGCCTACGGTTACATAAAGGGGACCTATGAGAGGACGAAAGATCCTCTTTTCAAATTGATGCTGGAGCAGCCGAACATAGAAATCGGGGACATAACCGGCGTCGAGGTCCCGACGCTCGTTGTCGCGTCTGATGACGACATCTGCGGGCCGGAATTCTACGCCGGGATTTCAAAAGCCCTCCCGAACGCGGAGATGAAGATCATGAAAGGCTTCGGGCACGACGGTTATATAGCCGGCAGTGATATCCTCTACCCCGACCTCATCCGCTTCTTCAGTTAAAAGACATCGCGCGCGCCAGCCGAAATCGCAACTGTCGCAGGGTGCTATAAAGAATTCGTCAGACGTTATGCCAAGCTGTTCCGCAAGCTATGACACGACGGCTGTCAAGCTGATATAATTAAAGTGCGAGGCCCCGGCGCAACATCAGGGGCGCGCGGGAGGACGCCCCACTGAAGCGAAAGCGGAAGGGGGTGAGCCGATGAGCAAGAACAAGGAATACAAAAAGAACCGCCCAGTAATGACCTGGGCGGAACTCATTTGGAAAATCCTGAGAATCATCTTGCGACGTAGATTAGGCTAGACCCTGGCGTTTGGTCGAGCCTCAATCTCGACCGGGCGCCACATAACCGGGGCTTCGCTCATTATATCAGCCTTCTAAATATGAAACAAGCGCGGAGAAAAACATAGCTCACCCATAGCTCAACACCTGTTCTCGCAACAGACCGGCGAGGTTTTTATTTTTCCTTGCCTGTGGTTTGACGGAAGAGGCGCGGCGCCAAGCCGCCGCCCGTCATAAGTCGCGCGCCATCTTGCACAGACGGTCGACTCTGTCTTCGATGGAGGGGTGCGTGGCAAACAGGCTTGCCGTGAGGCTGCTTCCCGACAATGGGTTCGCTACGCATAACGCTCCCATCAGAGGGCGCGAGTCCAAAACTTCTACCCTGGGGTCCTTCGATATCTCCATCAGCGCGTCCGCCAGCGCGTCCGGGTTGTGAGTAATGCGGGCCGCCGTCGCGTCCGCCAGAAATTCACGGTTGCGCGACAGCGCCATCCGAATGAGCGGGGCTATGAATACCCCAAATATCCAAAGGGCAAGAGCGATGATAAAAAGAATCAATCTTCCCTGACCGCTCTTTTTTGATCTGCTTCCCCCGCCTCGCAGGGCGAGCCTGAAAATAAATTCCGCCAGAAACGTAAACATGGCTATTCCCGTCACGATTATAATCATCAGCATCGTGTCCCTGTTTCCTATATGGGCCATCTCGTGGGCTATCACGCTCTCCAGCTCGTTCGGCTTCAATTTGCTCACGATGCCGGTAGTGAACGCGACAGAAGCTGTCTCCGGCTTTCGCCCGGTCGCGAACGCGTTGAGGGATTCGTCGTCTATCGCGTAAATCTTTGGAGTCGGCAGCCCGGCCATGATGGCGACATTCTCGACCATCGAGTACAGCTTTGGGTCGTCGCTGTAAGTTATCTCCCTGGCGCCGGCGGCTCCGAGGATTATGTCGTCTCCCCGCATGTAGGAGAAGAACATCCATATAAGCGCCGCGCCGGCAATGAAGGGAAACGCCGCCGCCGCCGCGCGCATTGAATCGGAAAACAGCCGGGGGCCTCCCGTATTCCCGAGAATCTCCAACTTGACCAGCAGCAAACATACGCAAACGGTAAGCAGAAAAAGGGTCAGCGGAAACAACACCAGGATCAGCGCGGTGATCCTCCGGTTGTGATCGATGTGGTCGTAGACCGTCATAGATCCGGCGCCCTAGAACTTGACCTGCGGCGCTTTTCTCGCGGCGGCGGCTTCGGCTTCGTCGAGTTCGAAGAAGTCGCGCTTTGTGAATGAGAACATACCCGCTATTATCGAGCTGGGGAACATCTGTATCTTGTTGTTGTAAGACAGAACCATCGAGTTATAGAACCTGCGGCTTGCCTGAAGCTTATCCTCCGTCGCGCTCAATTCGCCCTGCAGAGCCATGAAGTTCTGATTGGCTTTCAAGTCGGGATACGCCTCGGATAGGGCGAAGATAGTCTTGAGCGCGCCGGTGAGTTCGTTTTCTTTTAAAGATCTGTCCGCCAATCCCTCCCCCTGCGCTGAAACCGCCGAATTGCGGGACTGAATGACGCGCTCCAGCGTTTCGCTTTCATGTTTGGCATACCCCTTTACCGTCTCCACCAGGTTCGGAATGAGGTCATAACGCCGCTTCAACAGCGTATCGATGTCGCCCAAGGCTTCGTCCGTACGGTTGCGCGACACGATGAGCCCGTTGTACATGCCGATGACGCAAAAAACTATCACGACCGCGATTCCCAGCACAACCCACATAACCATCTTCAATCGATCTCCAATCTGCGTGAAAATTTAGCGAAACCCGGATCAAGTTTCAGTATATTATTTTACAGTAACAGCTCTCCTGTGGCAATGAGCCCGTTTCGATTTCGGTTATTCCCTATTTTTGACAAGAAGACAATCTTGGAGTATAAAATAAATATTGCTTCAAGAAAGAAAAAATTAATAACGGTAAGGGGAATGAGATTATGAAGAGGTTTTTCAGTTTTGCTGTTTTGGCCGCGTTTTTGATTTCGCTCTGTTGTTCGCCGGCTTCGGAGGCCGCCGAAAAGCAGGTGCTGC
>JAISQP010000130.1 GCA_031274115.1 Synergistaceae bacterium | reverse complement strand
GACTACGACTTCCGTTACCCGGTCCTGGACGACGAGACCAGAGATAAACTGAAGTCACAGTCGGTCGCCGCGGAGAAGGCGAACTGACATGCTTGTCCTGAGCAGGAAACCCGGAGAGGCGCTCAGAGTTGGCGACGACGTGGAGATAACGGTCGTCGAGGTAAAAGGCGATATGGTGCGCCTGGGGATAGACGCGCCGAGGAACGTCTCCGTATGGCGCAAGGAGCTGTGGCTCGCGATAGTCGAGGAGAACAGAAAAGCGGCGCAGGAAGCCGCGACCGTCGAGATACCGGTCGTAAAACCCGCCCCGACGAAGGTGACGGATCTTCTGGTGAAAAAAAAGAAGCAGGGAAATGCTGATTAAATCGCTAAAACGACATGCTGTCGTTTGCGAACGCGGAGATCCTCAGGGTTTTAATCTTTACCCTTCAGGCCTCTGACAATAAATCAGCCTTCATGTTTTTTATCGTTAAGGAGAATGATTCATGGCGAAGGAGATAGTTCGCGCTCCGGCAGACCTCTCGGTCTGGCGGAGAAATATGGCCGTTTTGAGCCAGAGGCAGCCGAAGCTGGCGATGATACTGAATGATTACATGGCCCGTCGCGGGCATGAACTCGAGCACTATGAGAGCGTCACTCCGGCGGGCCGGTGGATATATGGGCTTACTCAGACGCCTTTTTTCGAATCGTCCGCGCCGCCGAAGTTCGGGTGGACGAAGAAGTCGCGCGAGACCGCGATATTTTTCCAATACGGCGTCGGCGCGCCTCCGTACCTGCTCGAATCTATAAAGGCCCTGCCGGCGGAGGCGCTCTCGATGGTCGTCGTCGAGCCGAACATCGCCCTCCTGGCCTACGTCCTCCACAAAATAGAGCCTTATCGCGCGCTGCCTCTCGAATGCGCCCTCACGTTCCTGAGCGTTCCGGACAGCGCGACCGTATTTCTGGAGCAGACGCCTGATACGAAAGAGCGGCTTCTGCGCGCGGCGATCGCCGACCTGAAGGACGAGGCGCTCATGCTTGGGCTGGACTCCTATGGGACATACTCCGTTTCGATGTCCCTCTCGTCCGTTCACGACGGTGAGCTGGAGGCCATGGACGGCGTCTTTGGCGGGATGGCCAGGGAGGTCAAAGAGTGGTCTGTTTTGAGGGTAATGCAGCTCGGCAACAGCCCGGAGGACACAATGATCGGTCTGAGGCAGATGGCTCTCATGTCGCCGTGGATCAGCTATGGATATCAATACAGCTCTCTGTTGGAGAGGTTCCGGGGGCGTCCTTTCGTCGTCGTCTCGGCCGGGCCGTCGCTCGATAAAAATTTCGAGCTGTTGAGGGACATACAGGACAAATGCGTAATAGCCGCGACCGACGCCGTTCTGGGCAAGATGATACGAAGCGGTATAAGGCCGCATTTCGTCTGCGCCCTCGAGCGTGGAATCCGAACCTACGACGTATATTTCGCGGAGAACGTGGAGAAACATTCCGCGGAGTGCTCCGAGATTCTGCTGGTGACTCAGGCTGTCTGCACGCCCAAGATTTACGGCCGCTGGCCCGGGCCGAAAATAATAATCGGCAAGGCCGAGCTGTCGTTGGACAATTGGTTTATCGTGAACTCCATCGAAGGGCAGGCGATCTTGTCCGGCTCCTCTGTAGCTCACACGTGTTTCTCGATAGGGATGACGCTCGGCGCCTCCTCGATCGCGCTCATCGGGCAGGACCTCGCTTACGCGGAGGACGGCCTCTCTCACGCCGGCGGCGTCTTCAACGAACGCATAATCGCCGCGCTTCGAAAGACCGCGTCGAGCCCCGGGGTGATCAAGGTCCCCGGCGCGCTGGGCGGGGAGGTAATAACCGACGAAGTGTTCCTGATGTTTCTCCGCATGTTCGAGACGATGATAACAAAGGCTCACATGACGACCTACGACTGCACGGAGGGCGGCGCGCTGAAGCAGGGGGCGGTGGTCGAGCCCTTCGCGAGTTACATAGCGAGGGAGGTCGCGCATCTTCCGCCGCTTGAGACGACCCCGCTCGAAGTGGTGCGGGAAGCCGGGTTTATTGCCGACAGGGGATCGAAGAGGGACGCGATCGCGGTAAGCCTTAAAAACTCCGAGCGGCTCATGGAAGAAAGCGAGAAGGTCATTAAAAATGTCGAGGAGCAGATGAAAAGAGTTACGGCCCCCGGACTCGACAGCAAGCGCCGGATGGCGATCGCCATCCGGGTGGCTGAAATGCTCGATGAAGCGCATATTGAAAACGAGATGCTGGCTTTAGTCACGCAGAGCTACGTCGCTCTCGCCGCCTCTGAACTCTCGCGTGTGCGCTTCCTGGACAGCGTCGAGGCCGTAAATCGCTGGAGCGAGCTTTATCAGGAGATCATCGACGCTCACTCCGCCGTGTTGAAGTTCGCCAGGCAGTGGCTGGAGTACGCGGCTTTTGCCCTGGACTTCTACGCCGGCCGCGAGCTTCCGATGACGCCGCCGTCCCCGGAGCTGGCGTTCGAGCGGCTTAATGAGATCATCGCCGCGATCAGGGAGGGCGGCGATAAGACGGCTCTCAGAATGGAGCTGGACTATCTCTTGAGCTCCGTTGATATGGCGAGGCTCAAGTGGCCCGGCCGCGTACTCTGGCAGTGCGGCGTCTTTCTGCTGGAGGAGGGCCGCGCGGAAGAGGCGGAGGTGTTGATGAAGGCCGCCGCTGAAGACTTTAAAGATAAAAAGATGTCGCACGAAGATATGATAGCGTTTTTCAAGGATTACGCGCGCGTGCTCTCGACCCCGGACCTCTGCTACACGCCCAAATACCGCTACGCGGAGACCGTGCTGGACAACGCCATCGCCCTGGGCTGCGCCGACGCGGAGGTGAGGGAGATCCGAAAAAAAATCGCTTACGGAGAGGCCTCGACCTATCTGAACTACTTTGCCGTCGAGGGGGGGAAGAACAGAAAGGTCGCGGAATTCCTGATAGAGAGAGAAAAAATCTACGAGGCGATCCTGGATGGAGACAAGATGCGCGCCATGCGCGCGATCTGGGATACCGTATCGCGATACGGGGAGTACTCGCCCAAGTTGGCGTCGTCTCACCTCAACTGGCTTGCGGCCCAGATAGAGAAATCCTCTTCCTCGGAGGACGAGGCGTATAAATTCGAAGTAGACGAGCTGCTCAGCGAAATAGAGTCCCGCCCTGACGTCGCCTTTGGAAGCGCGGGGAGGCTGGCGGGCGACTTCCTGAGCGTCCTTGTCAAAAGAGGAGTGGAACTCGTAAAGATCAATTAACAGCAAACCGCTAGGAAAATGCTGATTTATTGTCAGAGCCTAAAGGGTAACGATTAAAACCTCGATGGTCTCTGTATTCGCAAACGGCAAAATGTCGTTTTAGCTATTTAATCATATGATTGTCTGCCAATGCGGAGAATATAAAATATTCTCCGCACGAAAAGCCGTGAAAGCATGGGCGCTGAAGTCATATATTAGCTAAATTTTCCGTTGGGAATGCGGAGATTAAGGGTATAATACGGCAATGACTGGATATATCTACGAACTGCCTGATTGGCCGAACTTCACCTGGGACGGGGAAAAAATTTTCTCCCTGCTCTCGAAGGTCAATGCTGAGCGAGGCTTGTTGCTTGGGAAAATGCAGCTCCTCGGCTTAATATCTCAAGATGAAATATGCCTTA
>JAISQP010000222.1 GCA_031274115.1 Synergistaceae bacterium | reverse complement strand
GGGAAAATTCCTCGGAGCCGCGGCGCTGGGCGGTCTTCTGGCCGGATCGATAGTAACCGGCGTCATGATGGCGATATTCATGGCCAACTCCGGCGGAGCGTGGGACAACGCCAAGAAGTACATCGAAGAGGGACACCACGGCGGCAAGGGGTCGCCATCGCACGCGGCCGCCGTCAACGGCGACACCGTTGGAGACCCCTTCAAAGATACGGCGGGACCAAGTCTCAACATCCTCATAAAGCTGATGACGGTGGTCTCTCTGGTGCTGGCGCCGTTATTCTCCTGACCCCGCAAATTCGCACGAAAAAACTCGATCACGACGGAGCGGGCGGAGCGCGTAAGAGCCGCCCGCTCCTGTTTGATGGTATCGCGTATCATTGCTTTTAAATCTTTTAACTTCAGGCTCCTGATTTCGAATTGGTATAAAATGACAAATGGGTGATGAGAATGTCCGATGACGTTCGGGAGATCAAGAGCCGGCTAGACATAGCCGAGGTGATCGGCGACTATGTGGAGCTGCGCAGAGTCGGCGCCTCGCTCAAGGGACTGTGCCCGTTTCACTCGGAGAAGACTCCGTCTTTCGTCGTTTCCCAGGAGCGCCAGACCTTCCACTGTTTCGGCTGCGGCAAGGGCGGAGATGTTTTCTCCTTTTTCATGGATATGGAGGGGCTCTCCTTCCCCGAAGCTCTCGAGCAGCTCGCGGCAAGGGCGGGAGTGGTCCTCGACGCGCGGCGGCCAGAGCGCGGAGCGTCGGGAAGGCGTGACGCGCGAGCCATTCTCGAGGAGGCCGCGGCGTTCTTCGGAAATTCGCTGCTGGGCGAAGGAGGAGCGCCGGCGCGGGCGTACCTGAAACGGAGGAATCTGCCGGAGGAGACCTGGCTGCGATTCGGTCTGGGTTGGGGGCCTCAATCCTGGGACGCTCTCTCGAAACGCCTGTCTAACTCCGGTTACCCTGACAGCGAGATAATAGCGTCCGGTCTCGCCCTGGAGGGCAATAAGGGCATTTACGACAGATTCAGAGGAAGAGTCATAGTCCCGGTCCGCGACGAGATGGCCAGGATAACGGGCTTCGGGGGCAGACTCATAGACGGCGACGGCGCAAAGTACATCAACAGCCCGGAGTGCGAACTCTTCAACAAGAGAAAGCTGCTCTATCTGCTTGACGAGGCTAAAAAGACGATCCGCGAGCGCCGGCGGGTCATTCTGACTGAGGGGTATATGGACGCCATAAGGGCCCATCTTGCGGGCTTCACGGAAACCGTGGCCTCGCTCGGCACGTCGCTCACCGATGAACAGGCTTCGCTCGTGAAGCGATTCGCGGACCTGTGTTACATAGCTTACGACTCTGACGGGGCCGGGCGCGAGGCGTCCATCAGGGGAATGTACATCCTCCAGCGCCGCGGAGTGGAAGTTCGGGTGATCTCGCTGCCGGAGGGCTGTGACCCGGACGACCTGCTCCTGAAAGACGGCGGGCCGGAAACATTCGAATCTCTGATTAAAAAGGCGCTGCCGCTCCCGCTTTACCACGTATTCATAAGAAGAGCGGACATGCGGACCCCGGGCAAACAGCGCGCCGCGAGGGAAGACGTCCTGTCGGGCTTAGCCTCCTTGCCGGCGCTCGATGTCCAGCCCCATATCCCTAAGATAGCGGAGGCTTTCGGCATTTTGCAGCACAAGATCGAGGGGGAGATCGACATCCGAAGACGTTCCGCTAAAAATACAAAATCAGTATTTTATGCAGAAGGTATAGAAGAGGATTCGAGCGTATATATAAATGGAGGGGAAAATAATAACGGGGAGAGGGGCGCCGAAAGAACGACCGACCTCGAGTGCGCTGTTTGCAGCCTCCTCTGGCGCGACGAAGAGCTGAGATCTGGTCTTTCCGCGGCGGACGTGGTTCCGCTGCTCTCGGACGAAGCGGTCGTCAACGCGGTTGCGGCCCTTCTCTCGGGCGAGCCTCCCGAAGAACTCGAGATGCGGTGGATGGCTCTCGGAGAGCGCAAATGCCCGGAGCGGATCGCTCGGGGCGACGCGATACTGACGGAGGGCATGTTAGGCTCGGAGCACTTCGAAAAGCTGATGGAGACGCTTGGAGAAAAGGCGGTTAAAAAACGCTACGATCAGCTTAAACAGAAGCTTCTCTACGGGGAGGCCGAAAAAGAGGAGATAGCCCTCTACAACGAGCTCGCGAAAAAACTCAAGGCGAACACGAACACGAAGGCGAAGGCGCGGGCTTCATGAAAGGAGGTGGATGCCATGGAAGACGAAAAAGATAAATTGGACGTAACGGGCCAGGAGCCGGCATCCGTCGCGCCAATCGGCGCGGAGATGCCGGTGGAGGAGATGATGGACTATATCGACAGCATAAGGGATCTCCTCCACACCGGACGGGAGAAGGGTTTCGTCACCTACGAGGACATAGAAAAGAGGCTGCCTAAGGAGATACTGTCCGCGGAGATTCTGGACAACATCTATCTCAACATAATGGAACTCGGAATCGACGTCGTGGACGAGCCGAAGGTGAAGGACGAACTCGAGGAGGACGTTCTGCCGCTCGTCACGGGGCATGAGGATGGGGCGGCGCTGGAGGAGCTGCCGCTCTCCGACCCTGTGCGCATGTACCTGAGGGAGATCGGCAAGATAGCGCTGCTCACCGCTGACGAGGAAGTCGAGTTGGCGAAGGGGGTAGAGGCGGGAGACTCGGTGGCAAAGGCTCACTTAGTCGACGCCAACCTTCGGCTGGTCGTGAGCATAGCCAAGAAGTACATTGGGCGCGGTATGCTGTTTCTGGACCTCATTCAGGAGGGAAACCTCGGGCTCATCAGGGCTGTTGAGAAGTTCGACTATCAGAAGGGCTTCAAGTTCAGCACATACGCAACCTGGTGGATACGTCAGGCGATAACTAGAGCCATCGCGGATCAGGCGCGAACGATAAGGATTCCCGTCCATATGGTGGAGACCATAAACAAGCTTATTAGAATTTCACGCCAGCTCGTTCAGCGCCTGGGCAGGGAACCTACGGCCGACGAGATAGCCGCGGAGATGGAGATAACCTC
>JAISQP010000171.1 GCA_031274115.1 Synergistaceae bacterium | reverse complement strand
CGCTACGCGATCAAAAGCGGCTTCTACGTCATAGTGCAGAGCGGCGACACAGTGAAGATCGACGCCCCCGAAGGCTTCAAACCCAGAGAGTGGTGACGGCGCCGGCGCTCTTGTCCCACGTTTTCCTGTCCCCCTCCTTAAAACTACCGTAAAAAAATTTCCCAGCTATAAAGACGCGAGTTCCCAGAGACGATAATAACTTTGACGGAACATGGTACAGCTCGCGTCAGGACACGACGGTGCAAGGATGCATGTGTGTTTTGGTGTGGCTTGCCTGATATTGATTTGTCCGCTCAGTGTGCTCGAGCCTGCGCGGGCGAAAATTTACAGGGAGGTTTTACACATGCGTATTCTGCACAATATACCGGCATTACAGAGTTACAACGCGCTTTCAAAGACGAACAGCGCCCTTTCGAAATCTATCGAGAGACTCTCGACTGGGCTCCGGATCAACAGCGCCGCGGACGACGCGGCGGGACTCGCCATCTCCGAGAAGATGCGCTCGCAGATAAACGGCTTGAACCAGGCCACGAGCAACGCCCAGGACGGCATCAGCATGATACAGACCGCCGAGGGCGCGCTGGGCGAGACGCACTCCATGCTCCAGCGCATGAGAGAACTCGCCGTGCAGGCCGCGAACGATACGCTCACTCAGGAGGACCGCAGCTATATTCAACTGGAGATAGATCAGTTGAAGGAGGAGATCGACCGCGTCTCCACCACGACGCAGTTCAACAAAAAACAGCTCTTGAACGGCTCCGCCGGCGCGCTCTGGTCGACGGACAACCTCGAGACGAAAGTCGTGGTAAAAGGCGGCCTGCGCCAGACCGACCAGTTCGGACAGAAAGCCGCCGCCGAGGGCAACTTCAGGGTGACGATCGACTCGATCCCCGGACAGGCCGAGGTGCAGAAGAGCGACATCTTCAAGATCAAACACAAGAACGTCATCATGGGCGTCTCGCTCAACACGAGCGCCGGCTTCGCCGACGTGAGAGTGGACGGCATGCCCGCCGGCAACTATGTAGTGTCCGCGTCGGCTATTGTAGGTACTCCCGCCTCACAAGGAGTGCAAGCCAGCTACCTCGCGAAGAATCCTCCGGGGGGCTTAGCCAACCTAATGACTTTCGACTGGACCAATATAACTACCACCACCGGGGACACGAACGTAAACTCCCTGTGGGAGGTAGTGAACGTCAACACTCAGACTGGCTCAGAGAGCGTGACGTTCCGAGTAAGGACCTTTGTGTTGCATGACGACGGCACTCAGGAGTCCTTGAGCGTTGAGAACCTGATGGTCACGACGGCGGGACTTGGACAACCGGGCCCTACCGGTACTGGACTCAGTGCAACGGCAGGTGCGATAACCATCGACGCTGCTTTCGTTGACCAGTTCACCGTGGGCGATAAGATCGTCCTGAACGTGATGGATGAACTTGGTACAGCAGATACTAAGCTGACAGTTGGCGGAGAGTTGAACCCCGACTGGCCGGAGTCGTGGAACGATCCTACCGCTGTCCCCACGACGCCTGCGTCGTTCACAACGGATTACGCGGTAACGGCCGCTGACGTCCAGAATAAGGAGATACACCTGAAGCAGTTCTACCTGAACACGAGCAACGGGACGGTTCACGAGGGCGACGTCGTGCTCAAGCTGAATAACAACTTCACTATTCCTCCCGCCACCGGTATTGTGGGGGCCAGCTTCGAGGCGTCGTATGTCGGCCAGATCGCGAAGAACGACGTACAGCTCCGCGACCTCGACAAGTACTGGGACGCGAACGGAAAGTTCCTGCTCGACTCGCCTCAGACGATAGAGATAGTTCAGGGCGACGGCAAAAAGGCGAGCGTCACCATATACTCCACCGACACGCTGGGCAGTCTGAGGCAGAAGCTGAACGACGCGATAGCCATTGGCCTCGGTCAGGGGACTTATTCGCAGCAGTACATAAACAACTTCGTCTCGTTCGTGGAGAACCCTCTGGCGAACAGCCCGGAGTCGGTCCCCGGCACGTTCGTGATCCGCAGCCTCATCCCGGGCGCCGACGGGCGGCTCTCGTTCTCCGGCAACGAGGACATCATAAGGACGTTCTCGCTCAACGTGATTCAGGAGCCCAAGGAGAGTCAGTTCAAGGTGTCGGTCTACGACGCCCACTCCGGCGCCACTGTCTCGTCAAGCTCGACGATCAGCGGCAACGTCCTCTACGGCATAGTCTCGCCGAACATAGACGTTCGCTTCGACCCGATGGCTGACGTCGAGGCGACCTGGAACCCGAACACGCTCACCTTCGACCTGATCAGCATGAATGGCGTGTACGAGACCATCATCCACCTCTCGGACAACTCGACGATCTTCCAGATCGGCGCTAACGAGAGCGAGGACATGAGCGTGGACATCGGCGACATGAGTTCGTTCGCGCTCGGCATCAGCAACGTGATCGTGACGGACCGCGAGTCCGCCTCGAAGGCGATAGGCAAGATCGACAACGCCGTCGGCCTGGTCTCCAGACAGCGCGCCAAGCTCGGAGCGTATCAGAACCGCTTGGAGCACACGGTCAACAACCTGACCGCCGCCGCGACGAACACGACCGCCGCCGAGAGCCGCATCCGCGACGTGGACATGGCCAAGGAGATGATGGAGTTCACCAAACTCAACATCCTGAGCCAGGCCGGCAACTCGATGCTCGCGCAGGCGAACCAGCTCCCGCAGAACGTCCTCGCGCTCCTCAGGGGCTAGGCGGCCGGGATCCGAGCATAACCGATGATTTTGCAAAACTGTAGGGAGGGGCGCTCAACGCTCCTCCTTCTTGAGTATTGTACGGATTATTATTAGATGACGACGCAAAACAGGGGACAGGAGATATATAACCTGGCGCGGGAGCTGTTTCCGATATGCCGCAGCATAACCGGCGACGGTGTGAGGCGGACGCTCGAAATATTGGGATCCCGCTGTGGAGGCGTGAAGGTTTACGAGGTTCCGACCGGAACGAGGGCGTTCGACTGGGTTGTCCCGAAGGAATGGGTCGTGCGCGACGCCTATATCGAATGCCCTGACGGTTCGCGCATAGCCGAGTTCAGCAGGAACAACCTGCACCTGATGGGGTACTCCGCGCCCGTCGACAGGCGGATGCGTCTTGACGAGCTTCAGCGGTATCTTTACTCGCTTCCGGAACAGCCCTCAGTGATCCCCTACATGACGTCGTACTATGAGGAACGTTTTGGATTTTGCGTCTCTCACGAGGAGAGGCTCAGGCTAGAGAACGGCGTATACCGGGTATATGTCGACAGTGCGCTGAAGGACGGTTTCCTGTCCTACGGAGAGGTCGTCATTCCGGGAGAGAGCGAGGAGGAGATTTTCTTCAGCAGTTACGTCTGTCACCCGTCGATGGCGAACAACGAACTCTCCGGTCCCTGTGTCGCCGCGTTTCTGGCGCGGTGGATCGCGGAATCTCCCCGGCGTTTTACCTATAGACTGATATTTATCCCTGAGACGATCGGATCGATCGTGTACCTGAGCAGAAACCTGGACAAGATGAAACGCGATATCCGCGCCGGTTTCAACCTCTCATGCCTCGGCGATCGGGGCGCCTTCTCGTACATATCGTCCCGTTACGGAAACACCCTGGCCGACAAAGCGGCTAAAGCAGTTCTGGAGGCGTTTGCGCCGGGTTACAGAAGCTATTCGTTTTTGAGCCGCGGGTCGGACGAGCGGCAGTACAACGCTCCCTTCGTGGACCTTCCTGTCTGTTGCCTCGCCCGTACGATATTCGGCGGGTACCCGGAATATCACACCAGCGCGGACAATATGGATTATATTACCGCCGAGTCACTCGGGAAGTCGCTGGAGTTACTCATCAAGCTGGTCGAGTCGCTCGAAGCGAACGGACGCTATAAAGTGCAATGCCTCTGCGAGCCCCATCTGTCGTCGAGAGGGCTCTATCCGACTGAGAGCGGAAAAAACAGCGGTCTGGGGCCGCGGACCATGATGAATTTCATAGCGTACTGTGATGGGAAAAATGACATATTCGACATAGCCCGCATCATAAAAACCCCGGTCCTCGAACTCGTGCCGATAGCGGCGCGACTGACGTCGGCGGGTCTCATCGCGAGGTGACGGATAACTTGGACGACAGGGGCGACGCGGTACGCGAGATAATCGCGGGTATCCTGGAGGTGGGCGCCGAAGAGATGACGGCCTCGGTCGCCATAAATGAGTTCGAGAGCTGGGATTCCATGGCGCAGATCAGGATAATCGCCGAATTGGAGGGCGTCTTCGGATGTTTTATCCCGATAGAAAAAGCTCTGACACTCACAAAAATCGAGGATTTTATCGATGCCGTATCGCCGTGACGGAATTCCTGTGAGGGGCGCGCCTTATCGGGAATGGGTCAATCGTCTGGATATAAAAAGCGACGACGTTCTTCTGGTGTCCTCTGACATTCAAAGGGCCGCTCTCACCGTTATGCGGAACGGTGAAATATTTTCTCCATCGCTGTTGATAGAAAGTTTTCAAAAAAAATTGGGACCCGAGGGAACGCTGCTTTTCCCGACCTTTAACTGGGGTTTTTGTCGCGGCGTCGCGTTCGACTATAAAAACACCCCGTGCATGACAGGGACCCTCGGCAGGGAGGCTCTGAAAAGAAGCGATTTCAGGCGGTCTCTTCACCCGATATATTCTTTTGCCGTGTGGGGCCGCGACCGTGACCGTATATGCGGGACGGACAACGTCAGCTCTTTCGGCGCCGACTCTCCTTTCGCGTATCTCCACAAATTTGGAAAAAACCTCATAATAGACGTTTCAATGAGACATTGCATGACCTTTACTCATTACGTCGAGGAACAGACCGGCGTCCCGTATCGCTTCATGAAGACCTTCACCGCTCCCTACAGAGGGCCGGACGGGAGGGAGGAGATCCGCTCATACGATATGTTCGTCAGGCGTCTTGAAATGAATGTCGAAACCCTGATAGACCCCTTGGGCGAGGATTTGAAAGCGGAAGGTCTTTGCCGTACGTGTTTTATCGATGGCGTGGCCTTTTCAACGCTCCTGTTCTCCGATTTTTTTATGGCCGCGCGGAGGGATATTTTAGAGAACAGGGCGGGAAAATTGTGTCGTTATGATGGACAGGGTCTTGTAAAGTAAGTTTGGATGGTTTATCCTGACACAGATTTTTCGAGTGGGGTGACGGGATTTGTTTAATGATAAATCGGTCCTCATTACCGGAGGAACCGGCTCGTTTGGAAGGGCCTTCGTCGGGGAGCTGACCCGGCGATACAGGCCGCAAAGGATTATCGTATATTCGCGCGACGAGCTGAAGCAGTTCGAGATGCGGCAGGTCTTCGATCAAAAGTGCATGAGGTATTTCATAGGCGACGTCCGCGACCTCTCGCGCCTGTCGACGGCCATGACCGACGTCGATTACGTCGTCCACGCCGCCGCGCTGAAGCAGGTGCCCGCCGCCGAGTACAACCCGATGGAGTGCATAAAGACGAACGTCCTCGGCGCTCAGAACGTGATAGACGCCGCCATAACGAACGGCGTATCGCGCGTCGTCGCGCTATCGACCGACAAGGCCGCGAACCCGGTGAGCCTCTACGGCGCGACGAAGCTCTGCAGCGACAAGCTCTTCGTCGCCGCGAACAACATAGTCGGCAAACAGAAGATAGCCTTCTCCGTCGTGCGCTACGGCAACGTGCTGGGGTCGCGCGGCTCCGTCGTCCCGATCTTCAAAAAACTGGCGGAAGAGGGGGCGAGAGCCCTGCCCATTACTGACAAACGCATGACCCGCTTTTGGATAACCCTGAGCCAGGGGGTCGATTTCGTGATGAGGGCCTTCTCCATGATGAAGGGCGGCGAGCTTTTCGTCCCCAAGATACCCTCCGCCCGCGTGACGGACATAGCTAAAGCCGTCGCCCCCGGCCTGAGGTTTCACATAATCGGCATCCGCCCCGGCGAGAAACTCCACGAGGTCATGTGCCCCGCCGACGACTCGCACATGACCCTCGAATTTGAAACCCACTACGTCATCGAACCCGCGATAACCTTCCGCGCCAATCACGACTACTCGACCGACGCCGAGGGCAACAGAGGCAGACGCGTCAAACCCGGCTTCGAATACAACTCCGGCACAAACCCCCGCCTCCTGTCCGTGGACGAGATAAAGGAGCTGTGCTGTTGACTCGTAAGATTTTATGCTATAACCTGACTTTTACAGCGGAGTCATATTTATAGTCTGGTGAGAACGACTTAAACACTTGCAAGACGCGGGTTATCGCGTCTTTTTATTTTTACATCTTGTGTAATGCTATAGTCAT
>JAISQP010000132.1 GCA_031274115.1 Synergistaceae bacterium | reverse complement strand
GCTTTGTAATAGCGGTCAAGACCGTCGTGGCTGGTTTTGCTTTCGTCATATTCGCGCTTAATTTTCTTGTATACAAGCACAAGCCCAACGCCTTCACGGGCGAACGCCAATGCGGTTGTCGCGCCAATTCCCCGCGGGTTATTTGCGCCTGTTATCAAGGCTACCTTGTCTTTTAATCCAAAATCCATATTTTCAATCTCCCACAATATACAAATTCCAATTTGTATGTGAGAAAGTATAACACTGTATTGCGGGAACCTTCACAGTCTGCCTCGGCTTGCCGTCTCGGAACATTTTTCTAAAATTTTTATTGACAGTTACAAAAAAAGGATATATATTATATTCAATAATCCTATGTAATTAATAGGAATTTGTTTGGTGGTGATTCGGATGGCAGGTGGGGAGTATCGGATTTACGGCGCGGCGCGACCTGCCGTGATGTGTCGCGAATGTAGGGAGGCTTCGCTCCAAACGGCCGGTTGCGCTTGAGCCGGTCTGTTTGGATAAAGCGGAGCCCCTCGTTTTTATGAGGGGCTTTTTTTATTCCCGGAGGTTCGTTCATGCCGGGGGCGGCGTCGCATGATCGAAAAAATCGAAAAAATATGGAGGAAAAATCAGTCATGAAAAAAATATTCGCGGTATTCGTGTTAGCTCTGACAGTTTCGCTCGTCGCAGGCGCGGCGTTCGGCGCCGATGCGCCGGTCAAGATAAGGGTCGGCGCGGACAGCAGCAGCTTCTCGTATCAGTTCCGCGTCGCGCAGGGCGCGGACATCTTCAAAAAATACGGCATAGACGCCGAGGTCTTCACCTTCTCCTACGGCATCGACACGGTGAACGCGGCGATACTGGGCGAGACGGACTCGGCGCAGGCAGCCGACTTCGCCGTGGCGTCGCGCCTCGCGGAGGGGAACAACCTGCGCATTCTGTCGCACATCCTCACCTACAACGTCGACGGCGCGCTGCTTTACGCGAACGACCCGGCAATAAAGACTACCGCCGACCTCAAGGGCAGAAAAGTCGGGGTGCAGAAGGCGACGGTGAACGAGTACGTCTGGGGGCAGTTCTTCGCGAAACAGGGACTGGACGCGAAGGATGTCGAGCAGGTCTATCTGTCGTCCCACGCCGAATTGCTAGCCGCGTTTCTCGTGAAGGAGATAGACGCGTTCTGGGTGGCGCGCGAGAACGAGGCCGCGGCTCAGGAGGTACCCGGAGCGCATAAACTCGGGAACTATTCCCTGGCTGGTTTCTATCCGCGCGCGTATGTATTGCTGGACAAGGACTTCATAGAGAAAAACAGGGACGCGGCGGTGAGGTTCCTCAAGGCGCTGGACGAGGCCACGACCTTCATAAGGGAGCGCCCGGACGAGGCGGCGCAGATAGCGGCGCGGGATCTCAAAATTCCGGTGGACGCGGCGCGTCAGGGCATAAACGCGTACACCTACGAAATCCGGTTCTCGCAGGAGGATCTGGACAACGTCGCGAACGTCGCCGCGTGGTCAATCAAGAACGGGCTCATCAAAAACGCGTACGACGTTAAGGAACTCGTATATCTGGACGCCATCCGCGAGGCGTTCCCGGACAGACTCACCGTGTCGCCGGGCAAATAGAGCGCGAAAAAATGACAAAAATTGAGGAGGATCTGACATGTCCGAAGTTTTGACGAGGGAAGAGATATATCGCAACATAGAGCTGGGCCAGCGGATGTACAACGCCGGGATCGCGATAAGCGACGACGTCCTCGGAGAGCTCGACTACGAGAACACGTATCTGGAGCAGATTTACAGCCAGTTCAACATGAACCACGTTTCGCACACGGCGACGAAGCTGCCGCAGTCGTTCCGCGCGCCGTCGGGCTACTGCTTCCCCGCCTGCTACGACCCGGGCTCCAGGGAGTATTCGATAACGGGCGAGGGCGGCAGATATTATCTGAACGACGCGAAGGGCGTACTGTTCGAGATATTTTTCGAAAAAAAGCCCAAATATTACGACAAGCTGACGTCCGACGGCAAAAAAATGTCGCGGGTGGTCCAGTACGTCGGCAAGAGCAAGATAACGGTCTCGTACAGCAACGAGTGCTCCCTCCAGGAGAAGGGGCTCGACTGCCTTTTCTGCAACATCAACGCGACGAAGAAGACCTTCGGGGAGCTGCAGGGGCTCGACATGAAGAACCCGAAACAGATTGCCGAGTGCGTCAAGGCGGCCTACGACGAGGGCTTTCGCAGATTCACCGTCACGGGGGGCTTCATCCCCGAGCGCCGCGAAGTCGAATACTACATCGACGTGGCCGAGGCGGTCCGCGAGGAGACCGGGCTGGAGGACTTCCGGGGACAGGCTGTCATAGGGGCGCCGCTCGACCTGGACGTGGTCGACAAGTACTACGCCGCCGGCTACAGAAGCATATCGACCAACATGGAGATATGGGATAAAAATATATTCAAGACCATCTGCCCGGGCAAGGAGGAAATCTGCGGCGGACGGGACAACTGGGTCCGGGTCCTCGAATACGAGATAGGGGTGTTCGGCCGGGGCAGGGTGAGGTCGACGTTCGTAGCCGGAATAGAGCCCAAGTCCAGCCTGCTGGAGGGCCTGGAGTACCTCATTTCCCGCGGCGTGGTCGCGGACCCGTCGCAGTGGAACCCGAACCCAGGGTCGGCCCTGGAGGGTCACAGGGCCCCGACCGCCGAGTGGTTCTACGACCTCGCGCTCAAGACATACTCGCTCTATCGCAAATACGGGATCACGCACGAGAACTACTACAACACGATAAACGGCGAGGAGACCGTCATGGACTATCTTTTCAACGCAGACGGGGACATACTGCCGTGGGAGAGGGAGCGTTATCCGTCTCTCGTCCGCAGCGCGGCGTGAGGAAAACCTGGAGCGCGGGCGCGGCTTCTCGGCGTCCCCGCGCGGAGGTGGTGAAATGAGCGACGCCCTTGTCATGGACAAGCCGTTTCAGGATGTGGCATTGGACGAGATGGACGAGAGCGCCGAGGCCGCGTCGGGCGTCATAAGCGAGCCTCTCATCCATATCAGGGACATGGAGATGAGTTACGGCGGCGCCGAATCCGGCGTGAACGTGCTCTCAAACGTGAACCTCGACATCGGCCGCGGAGAGTTTCACATACTGCTCGGGCCGTCCGGGTGCGGAAAGACGACGCTGCTCAATATCATAGCCGGGTTCATTAAAAACACCGGCGGAACAGTCAATGTGTACGGCAGGGCGATAACCAGGCCCGGCAGGGACAGGGGGCTGATATTCCAGAACGCCGACGCCGCGATATTTCCGTGGCTCACCGTGCGGGAGAACGTCGAGTTCGGGCCGCGGATGAATCGCGTCGGCAGGCGCGAGCGCAGGGAGATAGCGGCGAGGTATATCAAACTGGTTGGGCTGGAGGGACACGAGAATAAATTTCCCCGGGAGCTGTCGGGCGGGATGAAGCAGAGGACGCAGATAGCCCGCCTTCTGGCGAACGACTCGGAAATACTCGTCATGGACGAGCCGTTCGGCGCGCTCGACGCCCACACGAGGAGGGTTATGCAGAACGAGCTGGTCAGGATGTGGAGGGAGACGAAGAAGACGATAATCTTCGTCACCCACGACATAAGCGAGTCCATCCTGCTCGGACAGAGGATACACATCCTGTCGCAGTCCCCGGACGCGCGTATCTACAGGACGTACAGGGCAGAGATGCCCTACCCCAGGACGGAGTCGAACCCTGAATTTATAAAGCTGCTGACTGCGATTCAGGGACATTTCGACTTCGGAGGAGGCATATAGATGAGGGAACTGACTCTGAGGGAGGATGGCGCTCCGGTGAGCGGGGCTTCGGCTTTTTTGCGGAGTAAATTTCTGGCCGTGGCGGATTTCCTGCTGGACTCGGGCGTGCTGAGCTGGGCTGTACTCTTCGCCGCGTGGGGCGTCATATCGCTGTTTTACAGTCCGACGTTCTTCCCGAGCCCTCTTGAGACGTTCAACGGCGCAAGGGAGCTGATTGAGGACGGCACTCTGCTGAGTTTTTCGCTCGTCAGCCTGTACCGGGTCTTCAAGGGCTGGTTCATCGGCAGCGCCGTCGCTGTCCCGATTGGGATTCTCATAGGCAGGAGCAGGATCGCCAAGCAGGCGGTGGAGCCTCTGGTCGATTATTTCAGGTTCATCCCGGCGATAGCCTATCTGACCCTCTTCATCATGTGGTTCGGGGTGGGCGAAAAGTCGAAGGTGATCCTCATTGTGTACGCGACGAGTTTCACGGTCATCATCAACACGGCCAGCGGCGTGCTCGGCATCGACCCGAGCAGGATTCAGGCGGCTCGGACGCTCGGGACCAGCGAGCTCCAGATATTGCTCTACGTCATCCTGCCGGAGTGCGTCCCTTATATCTTCACCGGGGTCAGGCTCGGGCTCGGCGGAGCATTCACCTCCATAATCGCCGCCGAGATGCTGGCCGCCAAGGAGGGGTTGGGCTACCTCATCTTCACCTCACGGCTGTACTTCAGGATAGACTGGATATTGGCCGGCATCATAGCGCTGGGGCTGCTCGGATTCCTCACGGATCGCCTGTTTAAGCTCTTCGGCAGGGTTGCGCTGAGGAGATACGGAGTTCACGACGTGAAGGAGTTCGG